>DMZZ01000225.1:0-5975 GCA_003484805.1 Comamonadaceae bacterium
GACCAGGGCGTGGGCGTGCGCGCGGTCAGCGGCGAGAAGACGGCGTTTGCCTATTCCGACGATATCTCCGAAGCCTCGCTGCTTGACGCGGCCCGCACGGTACGATCCATCGCCTCGGCCGCGCAGTCGGGCCGGGTGCGCGTGGCGCCCCGCAAGATCGCCAGCAGCCGCAGCCTCTATCCTGGCATCGACCCCATTGCTTCGCTCGACAGCACGGCCAAGGTGCAACTCCTGGAGAGGGTGGAGCAGCTCGCCCGCGCCAAGGACCCGCGCGTGGCCCAGGTCATGGCGGGCCTGGCGAGTGAATACGACGTGGTGCTGGTGGCGCGTGCCGACGGTACGCTGGCGGCCGATGTGCGGCCCCTGGTGCGCCTGTCGCTGACGGTGATTGCCGAACAGAACGGCCGCCGCGAGATGGGCTCGGCCGGCGGCGGTGGCCGTTTCGGTTTTGCGTATTTTGATGATGCGCAGATTGCCCAGTATGTGGACGAGGCGGTGAATGCCGCCCTGGTCAACCTTGAATCGCGCCCGGCGCCCGCAGGAGAGATGACCGTGGTGCTCGGCCCGGGCTGGCCCGGCGTGCTGCTGCACGAGGCCGTGGGCCACGGGCTGGAGGGCGACTTCAACCGCAAGGGGTCTTCGGCGTTTAGCGGCCGGATCGGCCAGCGCGTCGCGGCCAGGGGCGTGACGGTACTGGACGACGGCACCATTGCCGACCGGCGTGGCTCGCTCAACGTGGACGACGAGGGCCATGCCAGCCAGCGCAACGTCCTGATCGAGGATGGCATCCTCAAGGGCTATATCCAGGACGCGCTCAACGCCCGCCTGATGGGCGTGGCACCCACAGGCAATGGCCGGCGTGAGAGCTATGCGCACATTCCCATGCCGCGCATGACCAACACCTACATGCTGGGGGGCGACAAGGACCCGCAGGAAATCGTCGCATCCATCAAGAAGGGCCTGTACGCCACCAACTTCGGTGGTGGTCAGGTGGACATCACCTCGGGCAAGTTCGTGTTCTCGGCCAGCGAGGCGTACTGGGTGGAGAACGGCAAGATTTTGTACCCGGTCAAGGGCGCCACCATCGTGGGCAGCGGCCCCGAGTCGCTGAAAAAGATCAGCATGATCGGCAACGACATGCGCCTGGACAGCGGCGTGGGCACCTGTGGCAAGGAAGGCCAGAGCGTGCCAGTGGGTGTGGGCCAGCCGACGTTGCGCATCGACGGCCTGACGGTGGGCGGCACCGCCTGAAAGGGCACTGGCAGGACGCGGGCCGCCGGGTGTCCTGCAGGTGTTGTCGGGCCACGCCACCGCTTGGCTAGCAGTGTGTTCTTGTTGCGCAAAACCGCGTCTGGCGGCGCACAATAGCGCGCATGGCCGAGTCGCGCTCCATGTCACTGCAGACGATCCATTCGTTTGGAGGCATCAGCCGTTTTTTGCGGGATGGCGTGGCGGGCGAGGAGTCGCGCCTGATGCGCGAGAGCGTCGGGGCTCTGGCGCAGGCGATTGACGAGGCCGTGCGCGCACGCCGGGCCCGCAAGGACACGGCCCAGATCACCCGCCGCGCTGCCGCATTGGCGCAGGGCGTGCGGGACCACCAGTTTTTTCTGACCAGCGTGGACTCTGCATGGCACGCCCTGTACGAGTTTGGCGCCTACCAGAGCGCCCTGCGTGAATTGCGCAAGGCGGTCGATGCCTGGCACAAGGCCCTGGAACACCGCAGTTCGCGCGAAGGTGCGGGGTTTGACCGGATGGAACTGCTGGCCTGGCGCACCCTGGGCGAGGGCATGCTGCTGATCGACATGTATGAACAGGGCGGGCAGTCGCTCAGCGAGCCTCCTGCGGCGTTGCGCCGCCCGGCCCCCGGGGCCTGGGGCCGGGTCATGGGCTGGTGGCAGAGGCTACGCCGCTGAAGCCCTGCCGTCGCAGCCCGTGCGCGGCTGATGGCGCCCCTTTTGAGTGTGCTACATTGCATCCATGCCATTGCACAGCGCGTTTTACTTTTGGTTTTGGTTCTCGGTCCCTGGCGGATGAGAGGCAAGCGCGCAAGCACCTGAACACTTCCCACCCAACCGCCGACGCTGCAAAGCCCGGCGGTTTTTTGTTTTTCCAGCCCTTTTTTCAAACCTTCCGAGAGAAAGCAACCCATGACTGCCAAAGCCCTTTCCGCGAGCGATGCCTGGTACCAAAGCGTCGAGAAAACCAGCCAGACCGACGACGAACGCATCAAGGACATCATTGTGTTGCCCCCTCCCGAGCACCTGATCCGCTTCTTCCCGATCCGCGGGACGCCTGTGGAGACGCTGATCACCCAGACCCGCAAGAGCATCCACAACATCATGGCCGACAAGGACGACCGCCTGCTCGTGGTCATCGGCCCCTGTTCCATCCACGACCCGGCCGCCGCACTGGACTACGCGCGGCGCCTGCAGTCTGTGCGTGCGCAGTACAAAGACACGCTGGAGATCGTCATGCGTGTGTACTTCGAGAAGCCGCGCACCACCGTGGGCTGGAAGGGCCTCATCAACGACCCCTACCTCGACGAGAGTTACCGCATCGACGAGGGCCTGCGCATCGCACGCCAGCTGCTGATCGAGATCAACCGCCTGGGCGTGCCCGCAGGCAGCGAGTTCCTCGATGTGATCTCGCCCCAGTACATCGGCGACCTGATCTCGTGGGGTGCCATAGGTGCGCGTACGACCGAGAGCCAGGTGCACCGCGAGCTGGCTTCGGGGCTGTCGGCCCCGATCGGCTTCAAGAACGGCACCGACGGCAACATCCGCATTGCAACAGACGCCATCCAGTCGGCCAGCCGGGGGCACCATTTCCTGTCGGTGCACAAGAATGGCCAGGTGGCCATCGTCAACACCAAGGGCAACAAGGACTGCCACGTCATCCTGCGCGGCGGCAAGACGCCCAACTACGACGCCGCCAGCGTGGCAGCCGCCTGCAAGGATCTGGAGGCCGCCAAGTTGCCCGCCACGCTGATGGTCGATTGCAGCCACGCCAACAGCAGCAAGCAGCATGAAAAGCAGCTGGAGGTGGCGCGCGACATCGCGGCACAGATCGCGGGCGGCTCGCGCAGCGTCTTCGGTCTGATGATCGAAAGCCATCTGAGCGCCGGTGCGCAGAAGTTCACCCCGGGCAAAGATGCGCCCGGCGCGCTTGAATATGGAAAGAGCATCACCGATGCCTGCCTGGGCTGGGACGACTCCCTGCAATCGCTGGCCGAGCTGGCCGCGGCTGTCAAGGCGCGCAGGGGCCGTGCGGCGGTGTAAGCTAGTGGCCTGTGCCGTGCACGGTTGCGCGGTACGTTCTATCTGAAAAAGAAAGGCATCCCATGCACAGCGTTGTGACGGTCACCCTGGACCCCAGCCAGGAATTCCGCTTTGAACTCGATGGCGTCGAGCCCATGTCCAACGAAGACGCGCGCCGCTGGCTCGACAACGAATTCACGCGCATGGAATGCGAGCCTCTGCGCGCCAGCGGCAAGGTGCTGATGGCCGACAAGGTGCTGGTGGTGGCCGCTGCCGCCGGCGCCAAGCTGCTTGGCGACCGCGCCTGGCTGGCCGATTTCGCCCGTGCGACCAGCGGCGCGCTGGCCCGGCCCGTGATCCGCATCGACGTCGAGTCGATGACCGTCAATTTCTGATCAAAAATGGATCCGCCCTTTACCAGTAAGCGCTGCATGCTATTGAATTGATAGTTTTATTGGAAAAGGCCGCTCGACAGCGGCCTTTTTTCACGGGGCGGTGAGGGCCTGCAGCAGCCGGGCATGCACACCGCCAAACGAGCCGTTGCTCATGCAGACGATATGGTCGCCCGGCATGGCGGCCAAGGCGACCTGCTGCACGATCTGGTCGATGGTGGAGGCAGTCTGCGCCCGTGCACCGACGGGCGCGAGCGCGGCGGCAGCGTCCCAGTCCAGCCCGGCCGTATGGCAGAAAGCGAGATCGGCGCCTTCGAGCGCCCAGGGCAGCTGCGCCTTCATGGTGCCCAGCTTCATGGTGTTGCTGCGCGGCTCGAACACTGCCAGGATGCGCGCATTTTTTCCCACGCTGCGGCGCAGGCCGTCGAGCGTGGTGCGGATGGCCGTGGGGTGGTGGGCGAAATCGTCGTAGACCGTGATGCCGCGTACCGTGCCGCGCACTTCCATGCGTCGGCGCACGTTCTGGAAGCGCCCCAGCGCGGCGGCTGCCTCGGCGGGCGGGACGCCCACATGGTGCGCTGCGGCGATGGCGGCCAGCGCGTTGAGCTGGTTGTGCACGCCCGTCAGCGCCCATTCCACGCGCGCCATGCTCTGGCCATGGTGCAGCACATCGAAGGCGCCGGGCTCGCCCTGTGCGCTGAAGTCGCTCACCACGGCGCCAAAGCTGCTCATGCTGCTCCAGCAACCCTGGTGCAGCACGCGCGCCAGGCTCTCTTCCAGGCCGTTGGTCACCACGCAGCCCGAAGGCGGCACGGTGCGCACGAGGTGGTGGAATTGCCGCTCGATAGCGGCAAGATCGTCGAAGATGTCGGCGTGGTCGAATTCCAGGTTGTTCAGCACGGCCGTGCGCGGCCGGTAATGCACGAACTTGCTGCGCTTGTCGAAGAACGCGGTATCGTATTCGTCGGCCTCGATGACGAACAGCGGGGCCGCGCCGGCAGGCCCCGTGCCCGGCATGGGTCGCGTGTCTGCGCCCAGGCGGGCAGACACACCGAAATTGAGCGGCACGCCGCCCACCAGGAAGCCGGGCTCCTGCCCGGCGCATTCCAGAATCCAGGCCAGCATCGATGTGGTGGTGGTCTTGCCGTGCGTGCCCGCCACGGCGAGCACATGGCGCCCCTGCAACACATGCTCGGCCAGCCATTGCGGGCCGCTGGTATAGGGGGCGCCTGCGTCCAGGATGGCCTCCATCAGTGGAAATTTCGGCGTGCCGTCGGCCAGCCGGGCGCGACTGACGACGTTGCCGACCACGAACATGTCAGGCGCAAGCTGCATCTGGTCGGCGCTGTAGCCTTCGATCAGGTCGATGCCGAGCGCACGCAATTGATCGCTCATGGGGGGGTAGACGCCGGCGTCGCAGCCCGTCACCTTGTGGCCTGCGGCGCGCGCCAGTGCGGCGACGCCGCCCATGAACGTGCCGCAGATGCCCAGAATGTGTATATGCATGGGGTAGATTCTAAGGTTTTTGGATCAAATTGGCCTCCACGGCTTATGTGGTAAGCGCAGGCAGCTATCAAAAAAAGAGTTGTTGGCAGGCCCGGTGCGCCGGGGTGTCCCGATCAAGGGCCTGCAGAAGACAGGGCTGAAGGGGTTTTGGGATGGCTGGGCTTGCTGTTCGGGTCACAATGCGGGAAAACCATGCACGCCACCCTTGCCACCGAGATTGCCCAAACCGCCGCCCGACTGATCGTCGAGGAGGGGATGGAGTACGGCCCGGCCAAACGCCGTGCGCTCAAGCAGCTCGATGCGCCGTCCCGCACGCCTTTGCCCGACAACGACCTGGTGGAAGAGGCCGTTCGGGAGCATATTGCCTTGTTCTGTGCCGACAGCCAGCCCGCCGAGTTGCGCGCGCTGCGGTCCTTGGCGCTGTCCTGGATGGAGCGCATGGCCGTTTTTCGCCCGCACCTGGGCGGCGCCGTCTGGAATGGCACCGCCACCCGGTTGTCTGATGTTTATCTGCAATTGTTCTGTGATGACCCCAAATCTGCAGAAATAGCGTTGATAGACCATGGTGTGGACTACGAACCCGCGACCGTTCAGGGCTTGCATGGCAAGCCGGTCGATGCGCTGAGCGTGGGTGTGTTTTCCCGTGAACTCGGGCTGGTGGTGGGCGTGCATTTTCTGGTGTACGACCTGGATGATCTGCGTGGTGCCTTGCGGCGCGATGCCCGCGGGCGTGCGCCGCGCGGGGATATGGCGGCCGTACGCCAGCTTTTGGAGTCTGAACTGTGAACACGAATCTGCCCACCCCTCCAGGCGAATCCGG
>DMZZ01000225.1:6005-7096 GCA_003484805.1 Comamonadaceae bacterium
CCGTTCGCTGAAGAGTCGGATGCCAGCCGCGCCTTCTGGGATCGGTCCTTCGAGTCGCCGAACCAAAGCACCGTGGCCATGGCATCCTTCAAGGGCAAGCCGTTGCTGCTCAACTTCTGGGCCACCTGGTGCCCGCCGTGTATTGCCGAGTTGCCGCTACTCAATACCTTTTACCGCGAAAATGCGGCAAATGGCTGGCAAGTGATGGGAATAGCAGTGGACCAGCCCTCTGCGGTGCGCGCCTTCATGGAGAAGACGCCCCTGGATTTTCCAGTGGCCATGGCCGGGCTGGGTGGAACCGAGCTTTCGCGTTCGCTCGGCAACCTGGGCGGTGGCTTGCCCTTTACTGTGCTGTTCGCTGCAGATGGGCGCATCTTGCACCGTAAAATAGGTCAGTTGACCCCGGAAAATCTGCGTCAGTGGTCCCGACTGGTCTGATCGGGCGTTGCCTGCAGCCTCTTGAGTCATGCGGTTGTGATCGATTGATGAAAATTGCCGAGCGAAGAACAAAATAGCGTGAAATTGGAGTAAATTCGCGCCCTGTTCAGTTTTAGCTGTTGGAGCACCCATGGATTTGCGCAAACTCAAAACCCTGATTGATCTGGTGTCCGAGTCAAACGTGTCTGAACTCGAGATCACCGAGGCCGAGGGCAAGGTACGCATTGTCAAGAGTGGCGGCGCTGTGGTGCAGCAGTATGCACCCGCTCCCGCGCCCATGGCGCAGGCCCCCACCCAGCCGATGGCGGCACCCGTGGCCGAATTGCCGGCCCCCGCACCGGCCGAACCCGCAGGCCATGTGGTCAAGTCGCCCATGGTGGGTACGTTCTACCGCGCCGCCAGTCCGGGCGCCAAGCCCTTCGTCGAAGTGGGCAGCCAGGTCAAGGAAGGCGAGACCATCTGCATCATCGAAGCCATGAAGATCCTCAACGAGATCGAAGCCGACAAGACGGGCGCCGTCACACGCATCCTCGGCGAGAACGGTCAGGCCGTGGAATACGGCCAGCCGCTGTTCGTGATCGAATGAGAGGGAGTAACCCCCTGAGCGGCTTCGCCGCTTCCCCCTTCGCTCGCAGTGCTGCGCTCTGCGGGAA
>DMZZ01000225.1:7280-7587 GCA_003484805.1 Comamonadaceae bacterium
ATCGGGCCCGCACCCTCGCCACTGTCGTATCTCAACATGCCGGCCATCATCTCGGCGGCAGAGGTCACCGACGCCGAAGCCATCCACCCCGGCTACGGCTTCCTGTCCGAGAACGCCGATTTCGCCGAGCGCGTGGAAAAGAGCGGCTTCCAGTTCATCGGCCCCACGCCCGACAACATCCGCACGATGGGTGACAAGGTCTCGGCCAAGCAGGCCATGATCAAGGCCGGTGTGCCCTGTGTGCCCGGCTCGCACGGCGAATTGCCCGACGACCCGGTACAGATCCGCCGCATTGCCAAGGCGGTAG
>DMZZ01000063.1:0-3897 GCA_003484805.1 Comamonadaceae bacterium
GGCGTGATCTACCCGCCCCAGGTGGCCATCGTCGGTTTTGGCCGGTTGGCATTGCGCCCCTGGGTGGTGGGCGGTACGGTCATGGCGCGTCCGGTGCTGAACGTCAGTCTGGCCGCCGACCACCGCGTTACCGACGGGCACCTGGGCGGGCAGTTGCTCGCCGCCATCGGCCAGGCCCTGCTCCAGCCACAGAACCTTTGACATTTACCTTGAATGGCAGGCTCCCATGAACGCTCCTGAAATCATGCTCCTGGCGACCCGTGTGCTGGCCGGCATCGCCCCCGAAGCCAATCTGGCGGAGGTTGGCGAGAACGAGGATCTGCGCGAAGCGCTGGACCTCGACTCCATGGACTTCCTGAACTTCGTCATCGGCCTGGGCCAGGGCAGCGGCGTGGCCATTGCCGAAAGCGACTACCCGCGCCTGCACACCCTCAAGGGGCTGGTGCAATACCTGTCCGAGCGGTAGCAGGCGGGAGTGGTCAGGCGGGCAGGAAACCCTCGACCGACAGGTAGCGCTCGCCCGTGTCGTAGTTGAAGCCCAACACCTTCGCGCCGGCGGGCAGCTCGGGCAGCTTCAGGGCAATGGCGGCCAGCGTGGCGCCACTGGAGATGCCCACGAGCATGCCTTCCTCGCGGGCGCAGCGGCGGGCGTATTCACGCGCCGGTTCGGCGTCGATCTGGATCACGCCGTCGAGCAGGCTGGTGTCGAGGTTCTTCGGGATGAAGCCGGCGCCAATGCCCTGGATGGGGTGGGGCGCGGGCTGGCCGCCGCTGATGACCGGGGACTGCGTGGGCTCCACGGCAAACACCTTGAGCTGCGGGAAATGCTGCTTGAGCACGCGCGCCACGCCGGTCAGGTGGCCGCCCGTGCCCACGCCGGTAATCAGCACGTCCAGACCTTCTGGGAAGTCGGCCAGGATTTCCTGCGCGGTGGTGCGCACATGCACGTCCACGTTGGCGGGGTTTTCGAACTGCTGCGGAATCCAGGCGCCGGGGGTCTGGGCCTTGAGTTCTTCGGCGCGTGCGATGGCGCCCTTCATGCCCTTCTCGCGCGGCGTGAGGTCGAAGCTGGCGCCGTAGGCCAGCATCAGGCGGCGGCGCTCGATGCTCATGCTGTCGGGCATCACGAGGATGAGCTTGTAGCCCTTCACGGCCGCCACCAGCGCAAGGCCAATGCCGGTGTTGCCTGAGGTGGGTTCGATGATGGTGCCGCCAGGTTGCAGCGCGCCCGACTTCTCGGCGTCCTCGACCATGGACAGCGCGATGCGGTCCTTGATCGAGCCGCCCGGGTTGCCGCGCTCGGACTTCACCCAGACGTGGGCATCGGGGCCGAACAGGCGGTTGATGCGCACATGCGGGGTGTTGCCGATGGTTTGCAGAATGTTGTCGACTTTCATGGCGTCTCCTGAAAGGGGTAAGGGGATGGCGCACATTCTGAACCACTTGTTCTGCGCCAGCGCCATATGGATATGCCGGATGCAGGGGCTTCGCTGCCGGGCCGCCGCACTGTCGCCCCTTTTTGCCTCAAAAATGCCTGAAATGCTTGGGCATGCTGCGCTGAATGCTATCGAATTTGTATCAAGGTAGGTGCCCCGTCATCAGAAACAGCGGATAGGCCCGTCCATTGCGGTGCTGCATGCGCAGGATTTCGCTGAACTGGATGTGCCCGAATCCCGCCTGCTCGGCCAGGGCCTGCAAGGCCTCGGGGGCAAAGCCGAAGTGCTGCACGCCCTTGGCGTCGTTGTCGCCGTGAAAGCTGCCGTCTTCAAGGTACAGGTCCACCAGCGCGATGCGCCCGCCCGGGTGCAGTGCGGCGGCAAAGGCCCGCAGCAGCGCGCCGGTGTCCGCGACATGGTGCAAGGCCATGCAGCTCACGATGGCGTGGTAGCGCCCGGGCAGGCCCGCGAAGATGTCTTGCTGCAGCGGGGCGATGTTGGCAAAGCCCTTTTCATCCAGCACCTGCAGCATGGCGGCCGACATGTCCAGCGCCGTCACCCGGGCCACCCGCGGCGCAATGGCCGTGGAAAGCAGGCCGGTGCCCGCGCCGAAGTCGAGCACATGGTCACTGGCGGCCAAAGGCACCTGCGCCAGCAGGCGCGGCGGCACGGCGGCCAGTTGCTGGGACATGGGGCGCTGGTCCCAGTCACGGGCAGCGGTGTCGAAATGGGTGGTGGATGGCGTGGTCATGATTCCAGGTGGGCAAATAAAGAGGACACGAAGGGCGGGTGTCTGGGATAATCGCCCCCGTGAAGCACGCCAGACCGCCGCTGGTGCAATCTGGGAAACCAGGCACTGGAGGAACGTCCGGACTGCACAGGACAGCGTAGCAGCTAACGGCTGCCCACCGTGAGGTGAGGATCAGAGCAACAGAGACGAGTCGGAGCAGGCTGCAAGCCACTGAAGGTGTTCTATCGGTCGCCCGCGCAAGCGGGCACGGCTGGCGCAAGCCAGACGGTTGGAGGCGCAAGCCGCCAAGACCATAGCCACCCGAAGCGGGCGGCGCCCGCTTCGGGTGAAACGGGCAATCTCTACGCGCAGCAATACCAAGTAGGCCAGCGTTGATGTGGTTCCGCAGAGCTGGCGGGTAGGTAGCATCGAGCCGGGTGGGCGACCCCCGGCCCAGAGTAATGGCGGTCACGCTGCGGGCAACCGCAGTGCACAGAATCCGGCTTATCGGCGCGCTTCACACTTATTCAATCAAAAAATGGCTTCAGCGCTTACGGAATAAGCGCTGGCAGCTATTGTTTTTGAACTACTTGCGGGCAATGTGATGCCTGCCCCTGCTGCAGCGCGCGGGCGCGCTCCACCGTGTCGGGGTGGCTGCTCAGCAGCGACCAGATGGGGTGCGCGGCCTCGGCCTTGCCTTGCTTTCGGGGTGCGGGCTGGCTCGCGCTGGGTGTCTTGCCCTTGGCTTCCTCTTCTTCATCCTCGTCGCGTGCGATGGCCANNCAGTCGGCCTCGCGCTCGTGGCTGCGGCGGTAGTGCAGCCCCGTGAGCAGCGCGCTACCCGTGGACAGGATGCCCGACACATCGCCCAGCGCCAGCCCCAGGCCCATCTGCAGCACGCCCTGCTCCACCACCATGCGCGTGGTGTGGCGGTGCACCACATGGCCGATCTCGTGCGCCAGCACGCCCACCAGCGCCTCGTCGCCCAGGCCATGCCGGGCGGCGGCCTGCACCAGGCCGTCGGTCATCACCACCCGCCCCCCGGGCAGTGCGAAGGCGTTGGCACCCATGCCGGCGCGAAACTCCAGCGTCCACTGCGGCGCATAGTGCGTGTAGCGGTGCAGGGCGGGCGGAATCTGCTGCGCCAGCGCATCAAAGCGCGCCCGCAGTTGCGCCTGGCGCTCGGGCGCCAGTTTGCTGGGTTTGAGCAGACCGTCGTCCATTTCCTGCAGGCCCTGGTCGGCCATGGCGGTCTCCCAGCCCATGGGCACCCAGCGGGTGAGCTGCGTGGCCGCCCAGGGCGTGCCGTAGCGGTAAAAAAGCAGCAGCCCGATGGCGGCGGCGAGCAGCACGGCCAGCAGCACACTCCAGCGCGTCTGCATGTGCTGGGCCAGGCCCGGGCGGGCGCCTGCGGCGGCCAGGGCGGCTTGCCACTCGCTCACCGCGTCCACTTCCAGGCTGCCGTGTTCGCGCAGGTCCACCACCACGCGGGGCGGAGGGCGCTGCGCGCTCCAGGTCTCGGGCCAGCCCACCTGCGCATGCTGCAGCACCGTGGGCGCTTCGCCGGGCGGTGCCAGCGGGTGCAGCAGCAGCGAAGGTCCCCGGGGGGTGGGCTGCAGGCCCACCAGCACCGGCCGGGCCTGGCTGCTGCGCCCGTCGAACCAGCGCCCCGGCAGCAGATCGCCGGGTGCGACGGTAGTTTCCTGAGAAGCCTTCAACGGGTGGTCTCCG
>DMZZ01000395.1:0-4578 GCA_003484805.1 Comamonadaceae bacterium
CGCGCGGCGTGCCGGGGGCCACGGGGCGCGCCTCGGTCACCCAGGCGCCGCTGCAGTCGCCATACACACCGCTGGTGGAGGCATAGACCAGCGCATCGGGCAGGCTGCGCAGGCGCAGGGCGCGCGCCAGCGCCACGGTGCGCGGGTCGCACCACCAGTCGTCGCCGCCAGCGCCCTGGCCCGGTGGTGGCGCCAGGTGCAGCACGCGCGTGGCCAGGCCGGAAAGGCGGCGCAGGCTGGCGGCGCGGTCCAGGTTTCCTAGCAGGGGCGTGATGCCGAGCGCGCGCAGCGACGCCACGCGCTCGGCGCTGGAGGTGAGGGCCAGCACGCGCACGCGTGGACCTTGCAGCGCGCGCGCCACGCGCTGGCCCACGTCGCCACAACCGACGATCAGGATGCGCTGGCGGCGAAAGCGCGACGGCAGTGCGCCCAGGGCGCAGGAAGGGGACACGGAACTCATGGCGTTGCGGAAGTGGGTTGGCTTTGCCCGCTGCCCTCGGGGGCCGTTGGGCTGCAGGGGTGAGAAGGCTTGCGGCTCAGGGAGCGATCGGAATCTGAGGGCAAAATTGGGGCCATTCGCAGTGTTTGATCTCCCGAGGATACCCAAAGCATGAACCGCCCCGTGCCGACTTCCCCCACCCACCCGATCACCGTGCAGCCCAGCGGCCGCAGCTTCGAGGCGCAGCCCGGCGAAACCATCCTGGGCGCCGCCATCCGCGCCGGCGTGGGCCTGCCCTACGGCTGCAAGGACGGCGCCTGCGGCTCCTGCAAGTGCCGGATGATCGAGGGCACCGTGGTGCACGGCGAGCACCAGGCCAAGGCCCTGAGCCCCGAGGAAGAAGCCGTCGGCTGGGTGCTGACCTGCTGCGGCGTGGCGCAGACCCCGGTGGTGCTCGAATCGCGCCAGGTCACCGACGAAAGCGCCTACCCGGTGAAGAAGCTGCCGGTGCGCGTGGCCGCGCTGGAGAAGGTGTCGCACGACGTGATGCGGGTGCGTCTGCAGCTGCCTGCGGCCGACACCTTCCGCTACCACGCCGGGCAGTACATCGAGTTCATCCTGCGCGACGGCGCGCGCCGCGCCTATTCGATGGCCAACGCGCCGCACCCCCAGGAAGGCGCGCCGGGCATGGAGCTGCACATCCGCCACATGCCGGGCGGGCGCTTCACCGACCATGTGTTCGCCACCATGATCGAGAAGGAAATCCTGCGCGTCGAAGGCCCGTTCGGCAGCTTCTTCCTGCGCGAGGACTCCGACAAACCCATCGTGCTGCTGGCCTCGGGCACGGGCTTCGCGCCAGTGAAGGCATTGATCGAGCACATGCGCCACAAAGGCTTCGCCCGCCCCACCACGCTGTACTGGGGCGGCCGCCGACCGGGCGACCTGTACATGGACGCCTGGGTGCGCGAGCAGGCCGCCGCGCTGCCCTGGCTGCGCTACGTGCCCGTGGTGTCGGACGCGCTGCCCGAGGACGCCTGGACTGGCCGCACCGGCTTCGTGCACCAGGCTGCGCTCGACGACTTCGCCGACCTCTCGGGCCACCAGGTCTATGCCTGCGGCGCGCCCATCGTGGTGGACTCGGCACGCGCCGCCTACACCGCGCAGCGCGGTCTGCCGCCCGAGGAGTTCTACGCCGACGCCTTCACCTCCGAGGCGGACAAGCACCCACGCTGAAAGCCCTCGGCGTACACGCTCCTGCTTTTTTCTACACAATCCAACGATGAACCGCCGACACCTTCTCATCTCGTGCGCCGCTGCCGTTGCGGCGCTGTCTTCCCCCCTGGCGATGGCACAGGACGCCAAACCCATCAGGCTGGTCGTTCCCTACGCCCCGGGCGGCCCGCTGGACGTTACGGCGCGCGCACTGGCCGAGCGCGTGCGCGACACGCTGGGCACGGTGGTGGTGGACAACAAGCCCGGCGCGGGCGGCAACATTGGCGCCGACTTTGTCGCCAAGGCCGCGCCCGATGGCCTGACCATCGGCCTGGCCGCAACAGCCACCCACGCCGTCAACCCCTGGCTCTACAAGCGCATGCCCTACGACGCGGGCAAGGACTTCGCCGCCATCACGCAAATGGTGCGCGTGCCCAACGTGCTGGTGATGAACACCGAAAAAGCCGATCGCCTGAAAATCAAGACCGTGGCCGACCTCATCGCCTACGCCAAGGCCAACCCCGCCAAACTCAACTACGGCAGCGGCGGCAATGGCAGCGCAGGCCACCTTGCGGGCGAAATGTTCAAGCAGCGCGTCGGCATCTACGCGCTGCACATCCCCTACCGGGGCGCCAACCCCGCACAGCTGGCGCTGCTGGCGGGCGAGGNNGGACTTCAACATCGACAATCTGGCCGCTGCCGCGCCCAACATCAAGAGCGGCAAGCTGCGCGCCCTGGCCGTGACCACGGCACAGGCCAGCCCCGCGCTGCCCGGCGTGCCGCCACTGTCCGACACGATCAAGGGCTTTGCCATCGACACCTGGTGGGGCCTGGTAGCCCCCGCCGGCACGCCCAAAGACGTGATCGCCAAGCTGAACAAGGCCTTCGTGGCAGCGCTGAACGCCCCCGAAACCCAGACCCGCTTCGCCACCCTGCTGGCCGAGCCCGTGCCGACCACGCCCGAACAGTTCGAGGCACTGATGAAGACCGAGCGTGCCAAATACGAATCCGTGGTGAAGGCTTCGGGCGCGACCGTGGATTGATCGGCTACCCCTTGCGGGCAATGCAGGCGCTTCACCCGGCGCTGAGGAATTGATAAAAAAAACAGCCTCCAGCGCCCGTCCAGCATGCGCAATAAGCTATTTATTCAATAGCATTTAACCGGCAAGCCAGCCACCATCCTGGCAGCGTTCAATGGCCTGTCCGGCCACCGCCCGCAGGGCCTCGGGTGGCACGCGCTCGGGCGCCAGTTCGGCCAGCGGCTGGAGCACGAAGGCGCGCTCGTGCATGCGCGGGTGCGGCACGGTCAGCGCCAGCGTCGTGATGCACTGCTCGCCATAGAGCAGGATGTCGAGGTCCAGCGTGCGTGGTGCGTTGCGGTAGGGGCGCTCGCGCCCGGCGCTGTGTTCGATGTCCTGCAGCGCCGCCAGCAGCGCGTGGGCGTCGAGCCGGGTGGCGATCTCCAGCACCGCGTTGAGGTAATCGGGCCCGCCCGCATCCACCGGCGCACTGCGGTACAGCGACGAGACGCGCCGCATTTGCGTGCCCGGCAGCGCCGCGATGGCGCGTACCGCCTGGCGCAGCGCGGCGTCGCGCTCGCCCAGGTTGGCGCCCAGGCCGATCCAGGCGAGGGTGGGGTCGTCGGCCCAAGAGGCCTGCATGGCTTTATTCCGCGGCCGATGCACCGCCACCGGCGCCGCCACCGGGCTTGCGGCGGCGACGGCGACGCTTCTTGGGCGCGCCGCCTTCGGAGAACTCTTCGCCAGCGGGCGGCGCGCCATCGTCCGCCTCGGGCGTGATGCCGCGCGGGTCGGCCGGAGCGGCACGCGGCACGCGCCGCACCACAGGCTGGGCCGCGCGGGTGCGGGCCTTCTGTTCCTCGCGCGCCTGTTCCATCAGATCCTCGCGCTCGGCCTCGTCGGCCGTGCTGAACTGCTGCCACCAGTCGGCCAGGGATTCCTCCACCTCGCCCACATCGGCGCGCAGGCGCATGAAGTCGAACCCGGCGCGGAAGCGCAATTGCGCCACCATGCTTTCGGGTACGCGGCCCGCGCGCTTTTCAAAGCGCGGCTGCATGACCCAGATCTCGCGCATGTCGGCGGCCAGCTTGCCCCGGCCCGACACGTCGCCAATGCGCTGGTTGAACACATCGTCGATGGCGTCCTGCAGCGCGGGGAACGGGTGCTCGCTGCGGTCCAGGCGATCCTGCCAGCCCTTGCGCACGTCTTCCCACAGCACGCAGGCGAGCAGGAAGCTCGGCGCCACGGGCTTGCCTTCGCCCACGCGGCGGTCGGTGTCGGTAAGGGCGGCGCGCACGAAGGGCGTTTCGGCGCGTTCGACCACCACGTCCAGCAGCGGGTAAATGCCGCTGGCCATGCCCAGCTTCTTGAGCTGCTCGATGGTGGCAATGGCGTGGCCGGTCTGCAGCAGCTTGAGCATCTCGTCGAACATGCGGCTTTGCGGCACTTCCTGCAGAAGCTGCTGCGACTGCACCAGGGGCGCGGCGGTCTTGGATTCGAGCGTGAAGCCCAGCTGGCTGAGCTTGGCAGCAAAACGCACGGCGCGGATGATACGCACCGGGTCTTCGCGGTAGCGCGTGGCCGGGTCGCCGATCATGCGCAGCGTCTTCTTTTTCGCGTCCTGGATGCCCTTGTGGTAATCCACCACGATCTGGCGCTCGGGGTCGTAGTACATGGCGTTGACGGTGAAGTCGCGCCGCGTGGCATCTTCGTCCTGCGGGCCCCAGACGTTGTCGCGCAGCACGCGGCCCGAGGCGTCCACGGCATGCTGCATGCTGGCGAGCTGGTGCTTGCTGGTTTTTTCGTTGCCGCTCACCTGGCCGGCGGCGGCGTTGTCCATGTAGGCACGGAAGGTGGAAACCTCGATCACCTCGTGCTCGCGCCCGCGCCCGTGCACCACGTGCACGA
>DMZZ01000395.1:4642-7457 GCA_003484805.1 Comamonadaceae bacterium
AGCGTGTGCACCACGTCCACCGCGCGGCGATCCACCAGCTCGGGGTTGATGCCGTGCACCGAGGCGGGCACCTCCTCGCGCTTGCCGAAATGCGGCTTGCCGCGCGAGGTGCCGGGCGTGGATTTGCCCAGCAGTTTGTCGATGAACTTCTTGATCATGGGTGTGGAGTGAACAGGTCGAGTATGCGCCAGCCGCGTTCCTGCGCAAGGGCGCGCAGGCGGGCATCGGGGTTGGTGGCGACAGGGTGGTCGACTTTTTCGAGCAGCGGCACGTCGTTCATGGAGTCGCTGTAGAACGTGCTCTCCACGTCGCGCCAGGCGAGCTGCCGCTCGGCCAGCCATTGTTCCATGCGCAGCACCTTGCCCTCGCGCATGGTGGGAGTGCCGGCAATTTCGCCGGTGTACCAGCCCGCTTCGTCGCGTGTCAGCTGCATGGCAAGCAACTCGGGCACGCCCAGCGCCTGGGCGATGGGGCGGGTGACGAATTCGTTGGTGGCCGTGACGATGAGCACGGTGTCGCCCGCCTGCTGGTGCTGGCGCACCAGTTGCAGTGCCTCGGGCCGGATGGCGGGAAGGATCACCTCGCGCATGAACTGCGCATGGGCCTGCGCCGCTGCCTCGGGGCCGCGCTGGCGCACGGCGTCGATGGCGAAGCGCACATAGTCGTGCACATCGAGCGTGCCGGCCTGGTAATGGGCGTAGAACTCGGCGTTGCGCCGCGCGAACTCGACCGGGTCGTTCCAGCCAATGCGGATGGTGAACTCACCCCACTCGTAGTCGGAGTCGAGCGGCAGCAGGGTGTGGTCCAGGTCGAACAGGGTCAGCCGCGGGCGATGGGTCTGGGTATCAGTCATTCATTCTTGGTGTGGATAAGCCAGCAACGACAGCCACTGGCGCACCCCAGGCCAGTAGCCACCGGGCAAGGGCCGCCCCGCCGGGAGCCCCCTCTCCCCCCGCCCCTCTCCCGCCAGGGGAGAGGGAGGAACACCTTCCCTCCCCCCTGGCGGGGGAGGGGTCGGGGGAGAGGGGGCGCCGCAGGCGACACAGGGCGGTGCTCATTCAGCCTCCAGCATGTCCTTGAGCAGCGGGATAGTGATGGCGCGCTGGGTGCGCAGGGCGTAGTGGTCGAGCTGGCCCAGCAGGCGCATGAGGTTGCCCAGGTCGCGCGAGAAGCGGCTGAGCATGTAATCCATCACCTCGTCGCCCAGGAAGATACCGCGTGCATCGGCCTCCTGGCGCAGCACGGCGCGGCGCGCGGTTTCGTCCAGCGGCTGGAGCTGAAACACATGGCCCCAGCCCAGGCGGCTGCGCAGGTCGTCGCGCAGCGGCAGATCCGCCGGGGGCAGGCTGCCTGCGGCCAGCACCCAGCGCTGCGAACCGCTGCCCGGGCTGATGGCATTGACGAACCAGTTGAAAGCCACCGCCTGCTGGGCGCTGGAGTACAGGTGCACGTCGTCGAGCAGCACGGCGGACCAGCCTTCGTCGAACTCCGGGGGTTCGTGCGTCCCCGCATCGAGCCAGCCGACACTGCCCCCCTGCTCGCGCAGCGCGGCGCCCACGGCCTTGAGCAGGTGCGATTTGCCACTGCCCGCCTCACCCCACAGGTAGGTGGGAACCGGCGAACGCGTGGCCTGACTGCTGCCCGCGCCGGCCCACAAGCGCAGGTGCTGCAGGGCCGCCTCGTTCGGGCCGGCAAAGAAATTGGCCAGCGTGGGCCCGGTAGCCAGGCCGATGTCCAGGGCCAGTTGTTTCATGCGCGGCATCCAGGCCACAGGGAGAACCCTTGGGCAATCGGAGCGGCAGCGGTACGCGGGCAGAAAATCGGCAGCATCTCAGATGAATGGAGGGGGCACCTACCGGCGAGCGACCGCGGCGGCGGCCGGTGGCTTGCGATGGGCGCTTTGGGGCTGGCCCGCGCGCATTGGGGTGACAATGCAGCGGATTTTAGTCTGCATGCAAGCCCACCGGCGTCCCCTGCACTGTCTTTGCCATGTCTCCTGCCCCTACAACGTCCCGACGACTTCCGGCCAGCATCTGGGCACTGGGCCTGGTGAGCCTGCTGATGGACGTTTCGTCCGAACTCATCCACAGCCTGCTGCCGGTGTTCATGGTCACCGTGCTGGGTGCCAGCATGCTCACCGTGGGGCTGATCGAAGGCGCCGCCGAATCCACGGCCCTCATCGTGAAGGTCTTTGCCGGCGCCCTGAGCGACTGGTGGGGGCGCCGCAAGCCCCTGGCCATCATGGGCTATGGCCTGGGCGCACTCTCCAAGCCCCTGTTTGCGCTGGCCACCACCATGGGCATGGTGGTGGCAGCCCGCCTGATCGACCGCGTGGGCAAGGGCATCCGGGGCGCCCCGCGCGATGCCCTGGTGGCCGACATCGCGCCGCCCGACATGCGGGGGGCGGCCTTCGGGCTGCGCCAGTCGCTCGACACCGTGGGGGCCTTTCTCGGGCCGGTGCTGGCCATGCTGCTGATGCTGCTGTGGGCCAATGACTTCCGTGCGGTGTTCTGGGTGGCCGTGGTGCCTGCCGCGCTCTGCGTGGCCTTGCTGGTGTGGGGCGTTAAAGAGCCTGAGCGGCCCGCCGGCACGCCGCGAACCAACCCCATCCGCCGGGACAACCTGCGCCGACTCTCGCCCACCTACTGGAGCGTCGTGGCGCTGGGCGCTATCTTCACCCTGGCGCGTTTCAGCGAGGCCTTTCTGGTGCTGCGCCTGCAGCAGGGTGGCCTGCCGCTGGCCCTGACGCCGCTGGTGCTGGTGGCAATGAACCTGGTTTTTGCCCTGGGCGCCTACCCGCTGGGCAGGCTGTCGG
>DMZZ01000086.1:0-3689 GCA_003484805.1 Comamonadaceae bacterium
GCATTGGCGGCAGCGTCCTGGCTGGAATTGCGGCCGGTGCGGAAGATGTATTTGTTCCACTTGTCGCCGGTGATGCTGTCGGCCACGGCGGGCTCGACCAGCAGAATCTTCTTGTATTCCTCGGCCACAGGCAGCATGGCCAGCGCCACGGGCGAGGCCGTGGGGCCCACGGCGATGTCCACCTTCTCGTCGGCATAGGCGGCGGCCAGCGCGGCCTTGCCCACGTCGGGCTTGCCCTGGTCGTCCTTCTCGATCACGACCAGCTTGCGACCGGCCACCGTCATGGTGCCGCCGGTGGCGTAGTTCAGGCCCATGTGGAAGCCCACGATGGTCTGCTTGGCATAGGCCTCCAGGGGGCCTGTCTTGCTGGCGATGATGGCAATCTTGATGTCCTTGCCCTGGGCCTGGACGAGGGGCGCTGCAATCGTAGAGGCGGCCAGTGCGGCCAAAGCGATCAGGTTGCGACGGTGCATGAGGGGTCTCCTGTTGTGGTGCCTGCATAGTGCACAGTTCGTGCCAGCCTGCACATCATTGATTTGTAACGATTTTCTTGTCACTTGCCACAGATATGTCTGATTTTTGGACAAATTGATTGCCTGAATTTCAGACGTTTGTATGTGTTTTTATCAGGGTTAATACGGCCTCATCATCTCCGATTGCGGATGGGCAAATCCATGTCGTGCGGCTTGATCTCACGCACCAGATACAGGTCGGCCATGGTGCCCGGACGGGCACCGGGCGCCACCCGAAAGTGGTACATGCTCTGCAATGCCTGGTGGTCTTCACGCCGGAAGGTCATCGTGCCCTTGGGGGTGTCGAAGCTCATGCCCTCCATGGTCTTGATGAGTCTCTGGGCATGGGTGTCGCCCCCGGTGGATTTGAGGGCCGTGACCAGCGCCATGGCCGATGAAAAACCGCCGGCCGTGAAGAAGTCGGGCGGCGACTTGTGCTTGATGTAATGGTTCGTCACCAGCCACAGATTGGCCTGGTTTCTGGAGAAGCCATAGTAGTAATACGTGGCACCTTCCATACCGGGGAACTGGTTGTAGGCCACCATGGCAGGCAGGATGTTGCCGCCCGTGGCAATCTCGATGCCGTGGCGCTTCAGATCCATGTCGGCAATCTTGAACGGGTTACCCGCGCCGGCCCAGACGATCCAGATGATCTTGCGACCTGGCTGGTCCTTGAGCTTGTCGATCAGGCGCTGGGCCCCCGCAGTGAAGTCGGTGGTGGCGGCCGGCAGGTACTCCTCATGTCCGACCTTGGCCTTCTTGACGGCATCCTTGAACGCCTTTACCCCGTCACGACCGAAGGCGTTGTCCTGTGCCAGCGTGGCAATGATCGCGCCTTCCCTGTCGATCGCCACGGCGTTGGAGATGGCGTCCTGGCTGCTGTTGCGGCCCGTGCGGAAGATGTACTTGTTCCACTTGTCGCCAGTGATCGAGTCGGCCACGGCCGGCTCGACCAGCAGAATCTTCTTGTGCTCCTCCGCCACGGGCAGCATGGCCAGGGCCACGCCTGAGGCGGTGGGGCCGACTGCAATGTCTGCCTTGTCGTCCGAGTAGGCCGCAGCCAGCAGGCTCTTGCCCAGGTCGGGCTTGCCCTGATCGTCTTTCTCGATCACCACCAGCTTCTTGCCATTGATCGCCATGGTGCCGCCAGTGGCGTACTCCAGCCCCATCATCAGGCCGGTTTGCGTCTGTTTGCCATAGGCCTCCAGAGGGCCCGTCTTGCTGTAGACATGCGCAATACGGATCTCTCCCGACTGGCCAAAGACCGGTGCGGCAAAGGGGGTGGCCAGTGCGGCCAGGGCGATCAGGGTGCGTCGTTGCATGGGGATGTCTCGTGGAGTTGTGTCCAGTTGTTGCAGCAATCGTGCCAACAACCATTCCTTCACAAAACCGCCTCATTTCGGACACATCGCCCCTCAAACGCCCAGATTTCAGACAGGCCCATCGCCTGAAAAACAGACATTTGCCCAATGCTTAGTCAGGGTTTTCCAGCCTCCCATACAGCGTGGCGCGCGAAATGCCGAGCAGTCGGGCTGTGGCCAGCTTGTTGCCCCCATTGGCCGCCATGGCGGCCGCAATGGCCTGGCGCTCCAGCTCGGCCACCTGCACAGCCAGCGGCCGCAACAGGCTGTGCTGGCCCGCTGCGCTTCCGGCCACCGGCGTCGGGGGGGCGGGCGCCGCCGGCTCCACGCCGGCCTCGCGCAGGATCATGCGCAACTGCTCGGCATCGATCGACTGGGAATCGCTGCGCATCGCGGCCTGCTCCAACACGTTGCGCAGCTCGCGGATGTTGCCGCGCCAGGGCTGCCCTGCCAGCAGCGCCATGGCGTCGGGCAGCAGCTCGGGCGGCGCCGTGCCGTTGCGCAGGGCCAGGTCTTCGCCCAGCACTTCGACCAGCGCGGGAATGTCGCCCGGGCGTTCGCGCAGCGGCGGCACGCGCACCGGCAGCACATGCAGGCGGTAAAACAGGTCTTCGCGGAAGCGCCCTTCGCGCACCAGTGCAGGCAGGTCGCGCGAGGTGGCAGCCACCACGCGCACATCGAATGGCACAAGCTGGTTCGAGCCCAGGGGCTCGATCTCGCCCTCCTGCAGTGCGCGCAGCAGCTTGGCCTGCAGGCTGGGGGGCATGTCACCAATCTCGTCGAGAAACAGCGTTCCGCCATCGGCCAGCTTGAACTTTCCTTCGCGCCCCTTGCGGTCGGCGCCGGTGTAGGCCCCCGGGGCCACGCCAAAAAACTCGGCCTCCAGCAGCGTGTCGGGCACGGCGGCAATGTTGACACCCACGAAAGGGCCGCTGGCACGGTTCGAGGCCGCATGGATGGCATGGGCCAGCAACTCCTTGCCGGTGCCCGTTTCGCCCAGCAGCAGCACCGGGCTTGCCGATTGGGCCGCCCGGCGCGCCTGGCGCTTGACCTCGGTAGCGGCCGGGCTGGAGCCGACAAAGCTGGCAAAGGTGTACTTGGTGCGCCGGTCCCCCGCCCCCACGCCGCGCAGCTGCTGGCTGCGCTGCGCGGCCAGCTCACGGCGCGCATCATCCAGGTCGCGCTGCAGCAGAGCAAACTTGCTGATGAGCGGCTGCAGGGTGGTTTCGGGGTGGTCGAACAGCACGATGCCAATCGCGCCAATCACCTTGCCCGCATCGTCACGCAGCGGAATACGGCTGACCACAAAGGTGCCGGCCTTGTTCGTGAGCAGGTCGATCAGCACCGCCTGGCCGGTTTCCAGCACCCGGCGCATGCCGGTGTTCGGGATCACTTCCTCCACCGTGCGCCCGACAAACTGGTCCACGGAGGTCAGGCCCAGGTCTGGCAGGAAGCGCTGGTAACCCTCGTTCACCCAGACGATGCGCCCGCGCAGGTCCACCAGGAACATCCCCTGGCTGACACTGGAGAACAAATGGAACATCGACCGCGCGGCCAGTTCGAGAATGCCTTGCGCATCCAGCGGCAATGCGGGAATCGGATCGAGGGTGTCTGGCATGGGCACCGATGGTAGCGTGCAGGCCGTGGCGCCGCACGGCACAATCGCCCCATGAATACCCTGGAGTCCATGCGCATCGACAAGTGGCTGTGGTGCGCCCGCTTCTACAAGACACGCAGCCTGGCGACCGAGGCAATCGGCATGGGTCGTGACACCATCAACGGCCAGGCCATCAAGGCCTCCCGCGAGGTGCGGCCC
>DMZZ01000322.1:0-449 GCA_003484805.1 Comamonadaceae bacterium
GCCCTCTACACCGCCAAGTCCGGCATGACTGTGCAGCAGACCAATATCGACCTGCACTCGCACAACCTGTCCAACGTGTCCACCACGGGCTTCAAGCGCAACTTCGCCAACATCGAAGACCTGGCCTACCAGAACTACCGCCAGGTGGGTGCCGCCGCCACCGAGCAAAACCAGTTGCCCACCGGGCTGCACATGGGGCTGGGTGCACGCACGGTGTCCATCGGGCGCAACTTTGAGCAGGGCAGCCTGCAAGAGTCCAAGAACAACCTGGACGTAGCCATCAACGGCAATGGCTTTTTTGAAGTGACCATGCCCGACGGCACCATCGGCTACACGCGAGATGGCTCCTTCCAGGTGGACGCCCAGGGCCGGCTGGTGACTTCCAGCGGCCTGCCCGTGGCCAATGGCATCACCATTCCGCAAGGCACCACCAGCGTGAACATCAGTGC
>DMZZ01000322.1:656-22918 GCA_003484805.1 Comamonadaceae bacterium
CCCGGCACCTGCCCCACAAGGACCCGCGCCATGACCCTCTTTTCCACCCCCCTTTGTGCCCTGCGGACATGCGGCATCGCCCTGGCTGCGGCTCTGCTGCTGCCGGGCTGCGCCAGCCTCTCGCCCGCCCCGCCCGTGGATATTCTGCCCACCACTCCCCCGGTGTTGACTACCCCCCCCCGTGCGGCGGCTCCCGTCACTGGAAGCCTGTTTCACCAGGCCAGCTACCGCCCCGCCTTCGAAGACCGCCGCGCCCGCATGGTGGGCGACACCGTCACCATCCAGATTGTGGAAAACGTGACGGCGAGCCAGAAATCCTCGTCCACCGTGGATCGCAACGCGGAAATCTCTGCGGGCATCAGCGCCCTGCCCTTTGTCAACAAGACCTTCACCGACAAGACCGCGCTGGGCGCCAACTCGGGCAACACCTTTGCGGGCAAGGGCGGCACCGAGAGCGCCAACAAGTTCGCCGGATCGATCACGGCCACCGTCATCGACATCCTGCCCAACGGCCACCTCGTGGTGGCGGGAGAAAAGCAGATCGGCGTGAACCAGAACGTGGACATCCTGCGCTTCTCGGGCACGGTGGACCCCCGCACCCTGCAACCGGGCAGCATCGTCAATTCCACCCAGGTGGCGAATGTGCGGGTGGAATCGCGCGGGCGCGGCGCTCAGAACGAAGCCCAGGTCATGGGCTGGCTGGGCCGGTTTTTCCTGACCATCCTTCCGTTCTGATCTTTGGCAGGGCCTTTGTGGGCCTGCCAAAGATCAATTCAAAACGAATAGCTGATAGCGCTTGCTGGACGGGCGCTAAAGCTGTTTTTGGCAATATTTTTTCACCCTGTCATCCGTTCCACCGCAGCCCGCTGGCGCCAGCGGGCGCAGGCAAATAACGGGTGAATCCGCTTCTTTTTGGGTTTTAGTTTTTGTGGGCGACTCCCACAATGGAGGCCATGAAAGCCTCGTCCCAATCCCTTCTGGCGCGCCCCGTGCGCATCCTGTGGCCCCTGCTGGTCATGGCGATGCTGTCTGTTGCCTGGCCGGCCCACGCCCTGCGCGTCAAGGAAGTGGCTGCGGTGCAAGGCGTGCGCAGCAACCAGCTGACCGGCTATGGCCTGGTGGTGGGGCTGGACGGCACGGGCGACCAGACCACGCAGATGCCCTACACCACGCAGGCCATGCAGAACTACCTGCAGAACATGGGCATCAGCCTGCCCCCCGGAGCCGCAGGGCAATTGCAGATGAAGAACGTCGCGGCCGTCATCGTCACGGCGCAGCTCCCGGCGTTTGCGCAGCCGGGCCAGATGATCGATGTGAACGTCTCGTCCATGGGCAACTCCAAATCGCTCAAGGGCGGCATGCTCATGGTCACCCCGCTGCGCGGCGCCGATGGCGAGATCTACGCCCTGGCCCAGGGCAACCTGGTGGTGGGCGGCGCGGGAGCGGCGGCAGGCGGCAGCAAGGTGCAGATCAACCACCTGAGTGCCGGCCGCATTCCGCAGGGAGCGCAGGTGGAGCGCTCTGTGCCCACACCGCTGCACGAAGGCGACTCGATCACCCTCGGGCTCAATGCCTCCGACTTCCAGACCGCACGCCGCGTCGCCGATGCCATCAATGCACGCATGGGCGCAGGCCGCGCCACCGCGCTCGATGGCCGCACCGTGCAGGTGCAGGCGCCCACCGCGCCGGGCGCCCGCGTGAACTTCATCGCCGAACTGGAAGAACTCCCCCTCGAAACCATGACGCCCTCAGCCAAGGTGGTCATCAATGCCCGCACGGGCTCGGTGGTGCTGAACCAGGCGGTGACGCTGGGGCCCTGTGCGGTGGCGCACGGCAACCTGTCGATCACCATCGGCACGACGCCCGTCATCAGCCAGCCCAACCCGCTGTCGCAGGGGCAGACGGTGGTCACGCAAAAAAGCGACATCACCATCAACCAGGAGCCGGGCAACATCATCCAGATGCCGCCGTCCACCCAGCTGGCCGACGTGGTGCGCGCACTCAATGCCCTGGGTGCCACGCCGCAGGACCTGCTGGCCATTCTGCAGGCCATCAAAGCTGCCGGCGCGCTCAACGCCGAGCTGGAGGTCATCTGATGCTGCGCACGCAAGCCCCTGTCGGCCCTCCCCCTCTGCCCAAGGAGTGCTGAACCATGGCCCTCTCTCTCACCAGCTCCAGCAGTCTCGACACCTCCAATGCACTGGCAGTGGATACCCGCACGCTCAACCGCCTGAAGGTCGGCGCGGGCAGCAACGGCCCGCAGGCCGCGCGTGAGGCGGCCAAGCAGTTCGAGTCGCTGTTCATGCGCGAGATGATCAAGAGCATGCGCGAGGCCACCATGAAATCGGGCCTGCTCGACAGCGCGCAGGGCGACCTGGGCACCGACCTGCTGGACCAGCAGCTGTCGGTGCAGATGTCGGGCCAGCCCGGCGGCCTGTCCGAGGCGATTGCGCGCCAGCTGTCGCAATTGATGGGGGGCGGCGACGTGAACCTTACCCCCCCTTCCACGCTAAGCCTGGGCCAGGGCGGCGCGCGTCCGACCCCCAGTGCACCGGGCGCAGCCCCCCCCGCCGACCCCGCCCCTAAAGGCCGGGACGGGTTTGTGCAACACCTGAGCGATATGGCCGAGCGCATATCGCAGGCCAGCGGCATTCCTGCCAGCTTCATGCTGGGTCAGGCCGGGCACGAAACCGGCTGGGGCAAGAGCGAAATCAAGAACGCCGACGGATCGAACTCCTTCAACCTGTTCGGCATCAAGGCCGGCAAGGGCTGGACGGGCAAGGTGGCCGAAGTGACCACCACCGAATACGTGGATGGCGTACCGCGCAAAATGGTGGCGAAGTTCCGCGCCTACGACTCTTACGAAGATTCGTTCCGCGACTATGCCCGCCTGATCACGGAAAGCCCTCGCTACGAAAAAGCCCAGGCCACCGCCAAAACCGGCTCGGCCGTGGCTTACGCCGCAGCGCTGCAGAAAGCCGGTTATGCCACCGACCCGCAGTATGCCCGCAAGCTCAGTGGCGCCATCCAGAGCGCGCTGCGCGCCATGGCCTGAATCAGAGAGCTGAACCATGAGCCTACTCAACGTCGGAGCCCGCGCCCTGCTGGCCAACCAGGTGGCCCTGCAGACAGCCGGCCACAACATCGCCAACGTCAGCACGGCAGGCTATTCGCGCCAGAGCGTGGTGCTGCAGACCGTGCAGGGCCAGTTCACCGGCGGCGGCTACATCGGCAAGGGCGTCGATGTGCAGACCATTTTGCGCAACCACAGCGAACTGCTCACGCGCCAGGCCACGGCCGCGTCGTCGGTGGATGCGGGCGACACCGTGCGCATGCAACGCCTGCGCCAGTTGCAGGACGTCTTTTCCGGCGGCCCCAGCGGCATTGGTGCTTCCATCAACCAGATGATGAACGCGCTCTCCGATGTGGTCAGCAGCCCCACCGACCTCACGGCCCGCAGCGTGGCGCTGACGCGCATGGACGAAACGGCCGCACGCATGCGCGACGCCTCCCAGCGGCTTGACGAGATCGGCTACACCGTGGCCGAGCAACTCAAGGGCAGCATGATTGCGGTCAACAGCCTGGCCAAGAGCATCGCCGCCGTGAACGAGCAGATTGCCCGGGCCAAGGGCAACGGCCAGCCCGCCAACGATTTGCTCGACCAGCGCGACCAGTTGATCCGCGACCTCAACCAGCACATCCAGACATCGCAAGTGGCCGCCGACGACGGAACGGTGAGTGTTTTCGTAGCCGGCAGCCAGCCGCTGGTGCTGGGCAACAAGGCAGCCACCCTGTCGATTGACGACCCGGCCGATTTTGGCGCGGGCAGCGGCAAGAAAGTGCTCAACTTCCAGCAGCCAGGCTCAGCCACCAAGGTGGAACTGAACGAGAGCATGCTGGGGGGCGGCCAGGTGGCGGGACTGCTGCGCTTCCAGAACAACGACCTGGCCGAGGGGCGCAATCTGCTGGGGCGCATGGCCATCGCCATCAGCGAATCGATGAACACGCAGAACCGGCTGGGGCTGACGCTCGACGGCCAGCCGGGTGGAAACCTGTTCGCGCCGATCAGTCTGGGCAATGCGGTGCGCAGCAGTTTCAACACCTCTACGGCCACCATGGCGTTGACGGTCACCGACCCCACCAAACTGCAGGCTTCCAGCTACACCATCAGTTTCAGCACGCCAACCACGGGTTCGGTCACGCGCCAATCGGACGGCAAGGTGTTCGGCTTTGACGACTCTGCTCCGGCCACGGCGATGGCGGCTGTCTTCTCAGCGCAGGGGTTGAGCGTCGCTCCTTCAGTCGCACCCGCTCCCGCCGCTGGCGATCAATTCATGATCAACTCGCTGCAGGGCGCTGCAGCGGAACTGAAGGCGCTGCAGTACTCGCCAGTGGATTTGGCCGCGGCCAATCCGGTCAACGCGGCCATGGGGGCCAACAACACCGGCACCTTGCAGATGGTCAGCCTCCGGGCCCTCACCAACCCGCCGGGCTCCACGGCCCCCGTGACCATCACCTTCACGGGTCCCAACAGCTACACCCGCAGCGACGACCCGACCATACCTCCCGCACTTCCCACCGTGTACGGTTACACGTCCGGCGTGCCCATCAGCTTTGACGCCGCCACCCCCCCCACAGGCTGGTCGGTCACGCTCAATGGCGCCCCCAAGGCAGGCGACACCATCACCATCGACAACGCGCTGGACCCTGCCTACGGCGACTGGTACCAGCGCGACGCCGGCAACGCCAGCGCCCTGATGGGCCTGCGCGATGTGCCGATGTTCGACGGCGCCACACTGGCCGACGGCTTTGCCGGCGCCATGGCGCAGATCGGCACGCGCACGCAAAGCGCGCAGTTTGCCGCCGAACTGTCGTCGGCGATTGCCACCAACCTGGAGCGCGACCGCACAGCGGTCTCTGGCGTCAACCTGGACGAGGAAGCGGCGCGCCTGATCCAGTTTCAGCAGGCTTACCAGGCATCTGCCAAGATGCTGCAGATCGCGCAGAATATTTTTGACACCCTGATCCAGGGCCTCGGCCGCTGAAGGCCTGAACGGAGTCCGCAATGAGCAACTCTCTCTACCGGGTGAGCACCGCCAACCAGTACGACATTGCCCTGCGCAACATCGGCCAACGCCAGACATCCCTGTCCAATCTGCAGGAAAACCTCACCTCCGGCAAGCGCGTGGTGCGCCCCAGCGACGACCCGGTGGCCGCCGCGCAGGCCGAGCGCGCTCTCACGCGCCTGTCGCGCAACGAGACCGACCTGCGCGCGCTGGACATGCAGCGCAACACCATGGCACTGGCCGAATCAACCCTGGGCCAGACCGCAGACGCCATGCAGGCTTTCCGCGAATTGGTGGTGAGTGCCGGCAACGGCACGCACACCCAGACCGAACGCGACGCCATCGTGCAGCAACTCGTGGGCCTGCGCGACCAGATTCTGAGCTATGCCAACCGCAAGGACGCCAACGGACTGCCGCTGTTCCAGGCATTGGGCAGCGCGCAGACGCCCTTTCCGGGCACAGCGGCATCGGTCAGTTTTGCCGGCCTGCCGGGGCAGCACGCCAGCGGCAACACGCAGATTGCCAAGGTGCTCGATGGCGACGCGGCGTGGATGAGCGTGCCCACCGGCAACGGGGTGTTCGAAGTGTCGTTGAACCCGGCCAACACCGGCAAGGCGTGGACCGATCTGGGGCAGGTGACCAACCCTTCGGCGCTGACGGGCCACAACTACAGCATCACTTTCTCCGTGGTGGGCGGCGTGGCCACCTACGGCGTGGTGGACAACGGCCCCCCGCCTCCTGCCGCCCCCGCCCCCCCCACCCCGGTGTTAACGGGCCAGCCCTACACCACGCCGACCACCATCGCGTTCGACGGCCTGTCGCTCAAGATCACGGGCAGTCCCAACAACGGTGACAGTTTCAGCATCGCTCCCAGCCAGCCATCGAACGTGTTCGAAGTGCTGGAAAACGCCATCGGCGCCATCCGCAATGCACGCAACCCTGACGGCAGTACCGACTTCGGCAGCCTGACCCACGGCATCACCCGGGGCCTGACCGAGATCGACTCCGCCATGAACCGGCTGCAGGCCTCGCGCGGTCTGGCGGGCGATTTGCTCAACCGCGCCGACCGCATCGAAGGCGAGCTGAACACCCGCGCCGTGCAGCTGGAGGACGACCGCTCGCGCGCCGAAGATCTCGATATGATCAAGGGCATTTCCGACTTTCAGAACCAGCAGGTCGGTTATGAAGCCGCCCTGAAGTCCTACGCACAGGTGCAGCAGTTATCCCTGTTCAAATTCATCTAGTTTTGTAGCGCGCCATGGTTCAATCCGTCCTGGGCAGTCTGATACTGGGCTACCGCCCGCTCTGGGGCCGTTCGCGCTCGATGGTCGGCATTCAGTTGTACGTGCGAGGCGAAGGCACGGCCCAGGTCGATGCACCTCACCTGCTGCGCACGCTGCAGGAAATGTGGTCGGCCAGTTCACCGCCGCTTCTGATTTCGCCCCAGACCCGGCAATTGCTGTGCGACATGCTCGAACATGCCCCGCGCGGCACGCCCTGGATCGATGTTCCGGGCGACTGGCTCACCGACTCCGCCATCTACACCCGCGTGCAGGCGGCCCACCAGCGTGGCCTGCGCCTGATCTGGCGCGGCGAGCTGGGCCGACTGCCCGAACCCGAGATCGCCCGCTGCTTCGACAACAGCCTGCTGAGCCTGCGCCCCGAGGACGCGATGACCGCCCTGCAGTCGGCGCCCCCGGCACGGCCCGGCAACCCTCCCCTGCCCGCGCATGGCACCAGCCCGGTGCTCGACGGACAGATGTATGAGAACATCGCCAGCCGTGCCCTGATGTCGCACTGTCTGGACCAGCACAACGCCATGGCGCTGGCCGGCTGGCCCCAGGAGGACGTGCTCTACAGCCTGCGCCACCAACAGGTGCAGCCCGCACACGCCACTTTGCTCAAACTCCTCAAGGCCATCGAGGCCGAGCAGTCGCTCGAAACCTTCGAGGGCATCATGGGCGAAGATCCTCTGCTGGCCTACCGCTTCATGGTCTACACCAACTCGGCGTCGCTGGGGCTGCGCACCGGCATCGATTCGCTGCGCCGGGGCCTGGTGATGATGGGCTACGGCTCGATCAAGCGCTGGCTATCCGACCAGCTGCCGCACGCCAGCACCGAGGTCGATCTGCGCCCGGTGCGCGAAGCCATGGTGCTGCGCGCCCGGCTGACCGAGCACCTGCTCGAATCAGGCCTGCAGAAGGATCTGCGAAGCGAGGTCTACATGTGCGGCCTGTTTTCGCAGCTCGACGAGCTCATGGGCGAACCCATTGGCAACATCCTGCACCGCATCCCGCTGTCCGAGCGGGTCTACGACGCCATCGTCACGCGCACGGGCCCCTATGCGCCCAGCCTGAAAATGGCCTGCGCACTCGAAACCAGCGACGCCAGCGCGATCCGCCAGCTGTGCGAGGACAACACGCTGGAACTGGAAGAAATCAACCGCGCCCTGTTGCGGGTGCTCTCCAACCTCGAAGTCGTCCGCCACCCCGGGCACTGAGCAGCGATAGGCGGTCCACCATCCGCCCAGCAACTGAAATCAGCGCGGCCCAGGCCAGCAACCGCCGCGCAAGGGCCGCCCCGCCGCGCTGGCGGTGCCCCCCCCTTCCGCATCGCCTAGCGAGCCAGAGAAGGGGGGAAGCGGCGCAGCCGCACAGGGGGGGGTTGCTACCTTACCTGCTCGCGCACGCGCTCGAAAACACGCCAGAAAGCCGCGTCCTGCGTGGTCGTGAAATTGATGCGCATGAGCGTGCTGGGCTGGCGGCGGGCGTGGAACAGCGCGCCCGGCGCCAGCAGGTAGCCCTCGTCCAGCATGCGCTGGGCCAGCATGTCGGTATCCACCCCCACATCCACCCAGCCGAACAGCCCTGCCGGCTCGGCCACGAAGCGGCAACCGGCCTCCAGCGCCAGCTGCACGCTGCGCGCGCGGGCTTGCGCCAGGCGCAGGCGCATGCGTTCGGCATGACGGCGCAACTGCCCCTGGTCGATGCACAGCGCCATGGCCTTTTCCAGCACCGAGGGCGTGGTCAGGGTGGACAGCAGCTTGGTGTCGAGCAGGCGCTCCACCAGCTCGGGCGGCGCGGCGAGAAAGCCCACGCGCCAGCTCGGCGCCAGGATCTTGGCAAAGCCCCCCACATAGATCGTGCGGCGCAGGCCGTCGAGCGCCGTCAGGCGTGTGGCGTGGTCGGGCGCGATGTGGCTGTAAGTGTCGTCCTCGACGATATGAAAGTCGTGTTGCTGCGCCAGTTGCAGCACCTGGTGCGCGCTGCCCGGCGACAGGCAGTAGCCCGTGGGGTTGTGCAGCACGCTCACGCTGACAAACAGCTTGGGGGCATGCACTTCGCAGTAACGCGCCATCACCTCCAGGTCGGGGCCCTCGGCGCGGCGCGGCACCGGCAGCACGCGCATGCCCAGGGCGTCGAGCCGGGCAAATTCCACCGACCAGCCCGGCTCCTCGACCATCACCGGATCGCCCGCCTTGAGCAGCGTGCGGCTCACGATATCCAGCGCATGCGTGGCCCCCACCGTGGTCATGATCTGCCCGGCACGCACGGGCACGTTCAGGTCGGCCAGGCGCCGCGCCAGCGCCTGGCGCAGGCTGGTGTCGCCCATGGGCTCACCGTAGTTGAGCACGCCGTCCTGCAGCGCGCGGCTGCCCACAACCTTGCGCAGCGCCGCCGGCATGAAGCGCGCCTCCTCCAGCCACGTGGCCGGCATCACCCCCGCACCCGGCTGCGGCTGGCTGGAAGCCTGGTGGAACATGCCCCGGATCAGTGCCGTGGCGTTGATGTGCGAACCCGAGGGCAGCGGGCCGTCCAGCGGCCCTGCCAGACGCTCTTCGTTTGCTGCGCTTTTTATAGCTGCTTGCGCACGACCATAGGGCTCTGAAGCCTCTTTTTGCGTCAAATCCCGCACATAGAAGCCGCGCTGCCGACGCGACTCCACCAGCCCCTGGGCGAGCAACTGGTCGTAGGCGGCCACCACGGTATAGGGGCTCACCCCCTGCTGGCGTGCGCAATCGCGCACCGAGGGAAGCCGAGCCCCGGCGGGCAGCAGGCGCGAGCGAATGCGTTCGGCAAAGCGTTCGGCCAGTTGTTCGGTCAGGGTGCTGTGGGCGGTGCGGATGAGCATGGCGCGGTGTCCCGGTCGTGTGCCGATGCCTGCACCAGCACAGTTTGTGTGTTTGTCGGATCAACTGTATTGGCACTGTAGCGGAAATCGCCCGTACAGTTCCACCATCGCTTCCCCAAAGCCCGCTCCCCAACACCATGCCCTTCGCCGAATTCACCGCCCTTCTGGCACTGGCCACGGCCATGAGCTTCACACCCGGCCCGAACACCACGCTATCGACCGCGCTGGCCGCCAACCGGGGGTTGCCGCACGCGATGCGCTTCGTCTGCGCCGTACCCGTGGGCTGGTCGGCGCTGCTGCTGCTGTGCGCCGGCGGCGTGGGCGCCATGGTGGTGGCAGCGCCCCTGCTGCGCCTGGCGATCAAGGCCGTCGGCATTGGCTACCTGCTGTGGCTGGCCTGGAAGCTCAGCCAAAGCGCACAACTGGCCGAGGCCGACGCCACCCGGCTGAACGTGGGCTTCTGGCAGGGCACGCTGCTGCAGTTCGTCAACATCAAGGCCTGGCTGCTCGCACTGACCATCGTGGCGGGCTGGATCGCCGAACGCGGCGATGCCCTGCAGCGCCTGGCCATCGTGCTGCCGGTGATGCTGCTGTTCGCGTTTTTCAGCAACCTGGCCTATGCCGCCACCGGCGCCCTGCTGCGCCAGTGGCTGGCCCAGGGGCGTCGCCTGCTGTGGTTCAACCGCGCCATGGCGCTGGTACTGGTGCTCACCGCAGCCTGGATGACCACAGCATGAGCCCCCCGCCCAACCCACGGAGCCCCTCGATGAGAGCCACACCCTCCGCGAACGCCCCGCTGTCCCCTGGCCGCCCCGCCACCACACACAGCGCCGAAACGCGCGGCCTGGCCCTGGGCCTGCTGGGCGTGGTGATTTTCGCCCTCACCCTGCCCATGACGCGCCTGGCCGTGGGCACACCCGAGGCACCGCTGATGTCGGGCCTGTTCATCGCCATGGGCCGCGCGACCGTGGCCGGCGTGCTCTCTGCCCTACTGCTGCTTGCGCTGCGCGCCCCCTGGCCCCGGCGCGCAGACTGGGGGCCGCTGGCGTTGACGGCGCTGGGCGTGGTGTTCGGCTTTCCGTTGCTGACCTCGATCGCCATGCGCCACGTGGGCGCGGTGCACGCCAGCGTGATCGTGGGCGTGCTGCCGCTGGCCACGGCGGCCGTGGGCGCGATCCTGCACCGCCAGCGTCCCTCGGGCGCCTTCTGGGCGTGCGCGCTGCTGGGCACGGCGCTGGTCGTCACCTTTGCGCTGCTGCATTCAGGAACAAAGGGCCTGGCGCTGCACCCGGCCGACCTGCTGCTGCTGGGCGCCATGCTCTGCGCCGCCGTCGGCTATGGCTACGGCGCGCGCCTGTCGCAGCACATGCGCGCCGACGCCGTAATCTGCTGGGCCCTGGTGCTCTCGCTGCCGGCCACGCTGCCGCTGGCGTGGCTCTCCTGGCCCACGGCACCGCTGCCGGGCCCGGCCTGGGCCGCCTTTGGCTATGTGTCCGTGTTCTCGATGTGGCTGGGCTTTTTTGCCTGGTACAAAGGCCTGGCCCTGGGCGGCACGGTGCGTGTGAGCCAGGTGCAGCTCATCCAGCCCTTCCTGGGCATGCTGTTTGCCGTGCCGCTGCTGGGCGAGCGCCTGGACGCGGTCAGTCTGGGCTTCGGTCTGGCAGTGATGGCAACCGTTTTGGCAGGAAGACGCATGCCTGTGCGTGGTGGAGGATGAGAACACCCCCCTGTGTCGCCTTCGGCGCCTTCCCCCCTCTCTGCTTCGCTGCGCTCGCGGAGGGGGGACGCTCCCAGCGCGGCGGGGCGGCCCTTGCGCGGGAGCCCTGGCCTAGGCCGCGCCCTCGCATCACAGCATGAAAAAATGAATGGAAAACAGACCGGGCGGTTAAGCTATTGGCCCGGTGCCCGACCCCGGGTCGCCGCCCGGCCGCACAATGGCTTTATTGACTGAAAACGCTGCGCCTCACCCCTTGCGCACCCACTGGAGAAGACTGGAAATGACGAACTGGACCCTGGCCGCACGTGCCGCGAAGATGAATCCCTCGGTGATCCGCGAGATCCTCAAGGTCACCGAGAAGCCGGGCATCATCAGCCTGGCTGGCGGCCTGCCCTCGCCCAAGACCTTTCCGGTCGATGCCTTCGCCAAGGCCTGCGAAGTGGTGCTCGGCCACGACGGCGCCGCCGCCCTGCAGTACGCCGCCAGCGAGGGCTATGCCCCGCTGCGCCAGGCCATCGCCGACCACCTTCCCTGGAACGTCGACCCCGACCAGGTGCTCATCACCACCGGCTCGCAGCAGGCGCTGGACCTGATCGCCAAGGTGCTGATCGACACCGACAGCCGCGTGTTGGTTGAAACCCCCACCTACCTCGGCGCGCTGCAGGCCTTCACGCCCATGGAGCCCAACGTGGTGGCCGTGGCGAGCGACGACGAAGGCGTGCTCATCGACGACCTGGTGGCCAAGACCGGCAGTGGCGCCAGCAAGGCGCGCTTCCTGTACGTGCTGCCCAACTTCCAGAACCCCACGGGCCGCACCATGAGCGAGGCGCGCCGCGCCGCGCTGGCGGAAAAGGCCTCACAGCTCGGCCTGCCGCTGGTCGAGGACAACCCCTACGGCGACCTGTGGTTCGACAACCCGCCGCCCGCACCGCTCACCGCGCGCAACCCCGACGGCTGCATCTACATGGGGAGCTTCTCCAAGGTGCTGGCACCGGGCCTGCGCCTGGGCTACCTGGTGGCACCCAAGGCCGTGTACCCCAAGCTGCTGCAGGCCAAGCAGGCCGCCGACCTGCACACCCCCGGCTTCAACCAACGCATGGTGTCCGAAGTCATCAAGGGCGGTTTTCTCGACCGCCACGTGCCCACCATCCGCGCGCTCTATAAGCACCAGCGCGACGCCATGCTCGAAGCCCTGGAGCGCGAAATGGCGGGCCTGGGCGTGCAATGGAACAGCCCGCAGGGCGGCATGTTCCTGTGGCTGCGCTTGCCTGAAGGCATGAACGCCATCGAACTGCTGCCCGAGGCCGTGGAGCGCAACGTGGCCTTCGTGCCCGGCGCCGCCTTCTATGCCGACAACGCCGACACGCGCACGCTGCGCCTGTCGTTCGTGACCGCCAGCGCCGCGCAGATCAATACCGGCGTTGCCGCGCTGGCTGCGGCCATTCGCGCGCACCAGCCCAAGGTTTGAGAGGCTGAGCCAGCGGGCAGGCACCGGGCCTGCCCATCCTTCCGCCAGAAAACGAGGTCCACCATGCGACAGCGCTCTTTCCAGCAGATTGACGTCTTCAGCCACCGCCCGGGCTACGGCAACCCGCTGGCCGTCGTCATGGAAGCAGACGGCCTGGACGCCGCCGACATGCAGCGCTTCGCCGCCTGGACCAACCTGTCGGAAACCACCTTCCTACTGCCGCCCACCGAAGCGGGCCGCGCAGGCGGTGCCGACTACCGCGTGCGCATCTTCACCCCCAGCGGCGAACTGCCCTTCGCCGGCCACCCCACGCTGGGCACCTGCCACGCCTGGCTGCAGGCGGGCCACCGGCCGCACATGCCTGGCGCCATCGTGCAGGAATGCGGCCTGGGGCTGGTGCGCATCCGCCAGCAGGGCGACACACTGGCCTTCGCCGCCCCGCCCCTGCAGCGCGGCGCGCCCAACCCGGCGCTGCTGGCCCTGGTGACTGGCGCGCTGGGCCTGCGTCCGCAACAGATTCTGGCCGCGCAACTGCTCGACAACGGCCCACGCTGGCTCGGCCTGCAGCCCGACCATGCGCGCCTCAAAGACCTGGGCCAGGACGTGGGCGTGGTTCACGTCGCTCCCACGGCCAGTGACACCCGCACCCCCGGCGTCACCGTGCGCGCCTTCGCCGCCCCTATGGGCAACCCTGAGGATCCGGTCACCGGCAGCCTCAACGCCAGCCTGGCGCAGTGGCTCATCGCCGAGGGGCTGGCACCGCGCCACTACCTCGTAGCCCAGGGCGAATGCCTGGGCCGCGCGGGGCGCGTACACATCTGCCAGGACGACGACCAACAGCTGTGGGTAGGCGGGCGGGCTGTCACCTGCATTGAAGGAACGGTGCTGCTGTGAAATTCAGCTCTTCCGTGCTCCGCCCCAGCGGCTGAGCTGCATACCAGCGGGCTCCTGGCGGGGCCTACCCAAAACAGATCAAAAAGCACCGAGCAAAACTCCCGGTCCGCCCCCGGCGTGAGCTGCTCCAACGCCCTACCACCCGCTTCACCCATCCATCGCTTTAAGGATTGTGACCACCATGCAACAACGCCCTTTCAAACAAGTCGACGTCTTCACCGCCACGCCCTACCGTGGCAACCCGCTGGCCGTGGTGCTGGACGGCACGGGACTCAGTACCGAAACCATGCAGGAGTTCACAAACTGGACCAACCTGTCGGAAGCCACCTTCTTGCTGCCACCCACCCCCAAAGGCCGCGCGGCCGGCGCCGACTACCGCGTGCGCATCTTCTGCCCGGGGCGCGAGCTGCCGTTTGCGGGCCACCCCACCCTCGGCAGCTGCCATGCCTGGCTGCAGTCTGGCGGCAAGCCCCAGGTGGCGGAAAAGGTGGTGCAGGAGTGTGCTGTGGGCCTGGTCACACTGCGCAAGGACGGCGACCGCCTGGCTTTTGCCGCACCACCGCTCATCAAGAGTGGCCCGCTGGCGGAAGACGATGTGGCCCTGATCGCCCAGGGCCTGGGGGTGGGGCGCAGCGACATCCTGCACCACGCATGGTGCGACAACGGCCCGAACTGGCGCGGCGTGATGCTAAGGAGCAGCGAGCAGGTGCTGGCACTGAAGCCCGACGCCAACATCCTGGGCACGCTGGATGTGGGCGTGGTCGGACCGCGCGGAAAAGTGGGGGTGATCGGCAGCACCGACGCCGACGGCATCGCCTTTGAAGTGCGCGCTTTCTTCCCCGGCAACAACGGCCTGGCCGAAGACCCCGTCACCGGCAGCCTGAACGCCGCACTGGCCCAATGGCTGATTGGCGCCGGCCTGGCCCCCGCGCAGTATGTGGCCAGCCAAGGCACCTGCCTGGGCCGCGCGGGGCGCGTGTACGTGGAGCAGGACGGTGACACGATCTGGGTGGGCGGCAGTTCGGTCACCTGCGTGGCGGGCGAGGTGCTGTTGTGACGGCGGACACCCTGCCCCCCTGCGTGGACCACCTCGTGGTGCTCTCGCCCGACCTGCCGACCGGCGTGGCATGGTGCGCACACACCCTGGGCATCACCCCCACAGCGGGCGGCGAACACCCGCTGATGGGCACACACAACCGCATCTTCAATGTCTCCGGCCCCGCCCATCCGCGCGCCTACCTAGAGATTATCGCTATTAATAGTATAGCTACTCCCGCAATACCAGCAAGCGCTAGACGCTGGTTTTACATGGATGATGCCGCCTTGCAGCAACAGGTGATGCAACACGGCCCGCAGCTGATCCACTGGGTGGCCTCCGTGCCCAACGTGGCCGAACGGTGCACTGCGCTGGCGGCGCTCCACATAGAGCGCGGCGCCATCGTCACCGCCAGCCGTCCCACACCAAACGGCCTGCTGCAATGGCAGATCACCGTGCGGTGCGACGGGCGGCGCCTGATGGGCGGCTGCCTGCCCACCCTCATCCAGTGGGGCACCGTGCACCCGTGCGATAGCCTGCCCGCCAGCAACGTGCAACTGCAGCAGCTCACGCTGCAGCACCCACAGGCCGCCACGCTGCAAGCGGCGTGTGCGGCCATCGGGGTGGCCACCTCCGTCACCATCGCTTCTGGTGAAACAGCCCGGTTGACTGCGCAACTCAGTACACCGCGCGGCCTCGTCACCCTCTCCTCCCATTGATCGGTTCAGCCATGCACAACGCCCTCCCCACCCTGGCCGACATCGAAGCCGCCGCAGAGGTCGTGTACCGCGACTTTGCCGCCACGCCCCAGTACCGCTGGGGCCTGCTGAGCGAGCGCCTGGGCACCGACTGCTGGCTCAAGCACGAGAACCACACGCCCGTGGGCGCGTTCAAGATCCGCGGCGGGCTGACCTATTTCGACCAGTTGGCGCGGCGCGGCGCACTGCCGCGCGAAGTTATCAGCGCCACACGCGGCAACCACGGCCAGAGCATGGGCTGGGCCGCGCGCCGCCACCAGGTGGCCTGCACCATCGTCGTGCCGCGCGGTAACTCGGTGGAAAAGAACGCCGCCATGCGCGCCCTGGGCGTCACCCTCATCGAACACGGCGAAGACTTCCAGGAGGCGCGCGAGCACGCCATGGACCTGGCCAGCGAGCGCAGCGCGCACATGGTGCCCAGCTTCCACCCCGACCTGCTGCGCGGTGTGGCCACCTACTGGTGGGAGTTCTTGCGCGCCGTGCCGCAGCTCCAGGTGGCCTACGTGCCCATCGGCCAGGGTTCGGGCGCGTGCTCGGCCATTGCCGCCAAGCAGGCGCTCGGCCACGGCGTGCGCATCGTCGGCGTGGTCAGCCGCCATGCCACCACCTATGCCGACTCCATCGCCGCAGGGCGCGTGGTGGAAGCCCCCGTAACTACGCTGCTGGCCGACGGCATGGCCTGCCGCGTGGCCGACCAGGGCGCGCTCGACATCCTGGCCCCGCACCTCGACCATGTGGTGCAGGTGAGCGACGACGAGGTGGCCGCCGCCATGCGCCACCTCTTCACCGACACGCACAACGTGGCCGAAGGTGCGGGCGCGGCGGCCTTTGCGGCGGCGCTGCAGGAAAAGGACCCGCTCGCGGGCCAGAACGTGGGCCTGGCCCTGACCGGCGGCAACGTGGATGCCCAGATGTTCGCCAGCGTTCTGGCATCGGCCCGATAAGCTACTATTTTCATAGCACGCGTCGCCCGCGTGACAAGCGCCACTGCCTCTTTCTGGCCACAATCGCCCCCATGGGAACCCTTTACCTTGTGCGCCATGGCCAGGCCTCGTTTGGCGCGGACGACTACGACCAGCTCAGCCCCCTGGGCCGCCAGCAGGCGGTGCGCCTGGGCGAATACTGGCGCGAACGCGGCCAACGCTTCGACGCCGTGCTGCTGGGCTCGCTGCGCCGCCATGTGCAAACGCTCGAAGGCATCACCGAGGGCCTGCCGGGCCTGCCCGAACCCCTCACCCTGCCGAGCCTGAACGAGTACGACAGCCACGCGCTGATCCGCGCCATCCACACCGAGCCGCTGCAAAAGCCCGACACCCCCGAGCTGTACCGCCACCATTTCCGCCTGCTGTGCGACGCCATCGCACAGTGGATGGCCGGTGTCATCAGCCCGCAGGGCATGCCGAGCTGGGACGAATTTGCCGGTGGCGTGCGCACCGTGCTCGACAAGGTGCGCCACGACCACGCGGGCCAGAACGTGCTGCTGGTGAGCAGCGGCGGCCCCATCTCCACGGCGGTGGGCGAGGTGCTGGGCACGGCACCCGAGGTGACCATCGCGCTGAACATGCGCATCCGCAACAGCGCGGTGACGGAGTTCAGCGTGTCGCCCAAGCGGTTGATGCTGCAGACNNGCAGCATGCGGGGATGGTGACGCACGCCTGATTTTTGGCTCTAGCGCTTATGGGGCAAGTGCCGAACGCTATTGTTTTGATATTTTTCTGTGTGCTTTGTTGGAGGGCGGAGGCCGGGTCTCGGCCCGGCGGCCGACTCACTTTCTTTCGCTTCGCCGAAAGAAAGTAAGCAAAGAAAGGGCGACCCTACTGTCTGCGTCCCTCCGCTTCGCTCCGGGCAACCTGCGGTGCTCGGTGCTGGCGGGGTCTCGCTCGAACTCGCGCCTGCGGCGCTCAGACAATCGCGAGCCCTGATCCGCCATCCCCTGCGCGCCGCAGGCGCAACCAGAAGGGGGTGGTAGCCCAACATCCACACGGGCCATCGCTGCGCTCGGCCCCAAGGGGCGCAGGCGCTACGCGCCGCGAACGCGGAGCCGAGCGCAGCGATGGCCCGAAAGGGCTGTTTTCTCCCCCACCCCTTGTGGCTGCGCCTGCGGCGGGGTGCTTGCGGGGTGGCATGCGCGCCCCCGCGCGCATGCTTCGTGAACTGACTTGCCGCGTCTGTCTGAACGGAGCGCGCCAGCGCGAAGTGAGTTACGCGGCGCACCCCGCAAGCGCCCCGACGCAGGTTTGCCCCGAAGGGGTCGCAGACTGAGGGTCGCCCTTTCTTTGCTTACTTTCTTTCGGCGAAGCGAAAGAAAGTGAGTCGCCCGCCGGGGCGAGACCCGGCCTCCGCCCTTTGCAAAACCACAGCATCAACTATTAAAACAATAGCTTGCAGCGCAAGACAGATAAGCGCCAGAGTCCAAAAACGCCCTCAATAATCGCCCCTAACCACCAGCGACTCCACCGGCAATGCACACAGCTCCTGCAGCAGCAGCGCCAACTGCGCACCCGCCGCCTCCACCACCGCCCGCCCCTTCTCCGCCGTCGCACCGGCGGCATTCCCCACGGCACCCGCCGGGTGGTAGTCCTGCATGGCCCAGCCCATCTTGGCGCTCTTGCCGTTGCCCAGAAGGGCGTAGCGCTCGGCGCGGTCCTGCGAGCTGGAGCGGAAATCACGCGCCTGATCCATGCGCACCGTGGTAGGCGACAGGTGCAGCATCATCGACGTCTCGATCTCCCCGGCATGGATGCCGAAGCGGTGCTCCTGCGCACTGAACAGCGCCTGCACGTCACCGGGCAGCGGCAGGCTGAACCAGCTACTGCTGTACACCATCAGCCCATGGTGCTGGCGCAACTCGCGCGCCACGATGTCCATCACGCTGACCTGGCCGCCGTGTCCGTTGAGCAGCAGAAGCTTTTTCACCCCGGTGCGCGCCACACAGGCACCGATCTCGGTCCATAGCGCAATCACCGTGGCGGGCGCCAGCGACAGCGTGCCGGGGTAGGCCAGGTGCTCGGTGCTCAGGCCCACCACCTGTGGCGGCAGAAACAGCGCGGGCAGACCAGCGGACAGCTGCGGCAGCGCGGCGTCGATCACGCCCTGCAAGAGCGTGGTATCCACACTCAGGGGTAGGTGCGGCCCGTGCTGCTCGATGGCCGCCACGGGCAGCACCGCCACGGTCTGCGCGGCCAGGGGGCTGGCCTGCAGGTGTGCAAAGTCGCGTGTGGTGAGTTCGGCCCAGAAGCGCGAGGGCAGTGAGAAGGCGGCTGCGGTCATGCCCGCCATGGTAGTGCAGGCTCAGCGCAACTGCCAGTAAAGCAGATGCCCCGCGCCCAGCGCCAGCAGCAGCCCCAGCGCCCAGGCGCTGGAACGCGTGCCCATGCCACGGCGCTGCTGGAGCGCCACCAGCACCACCCCCAGGAGCAGCACCCCGGCCCACAGGGCTGCCAGCGCCACCCAGACCACGCCCACGAAGGTGCAGCCGAAGCTCTCGCAGCGCAGTTGCCAGGTGCTCCAGGCCAGGATGGCCAGACCCACGGTGACGGCCAGCAGCCCGCTGCCCGCATGGCGCAGCACCCAGGCCCAGGCACGCTGCGCCGGGGTGGGCGTCGGCCCGGTTGCAGGATTCACGGGTGCGCGGGACATCGGCAAAGTCGTTCCCCCCCCGCCCCGACGATCCCGTTCGATGGGCTGCCCGCATGAAAAAATGGGTGACGTCGCTTCATGCCACACATGGTAGGGCCTCTGCGCGGCCCGTGCACGCCGGCCCGGCACAATACCGCCATGCCACCGCATCGGCCACCCCCGCAGGGCGGTCGCCTGTTGCCTTGCCCCGGAACTAAAGCGCCTCGCCACGCTCCCACAGAACGACCATGTCCCGCAACCGACTCCACCGTTTTCTAAACGCTCTCGTTTTCATAGCTGCTACCGCAGGATGGACGGGCGCCAATGCCCAATTCAGCAACAACCCAGCGGCCGCCACGGGCAGCGTGGTGACCACGCCGCAGGTGCGCGCGGAGCTGCTGGCCCACGCCCCCGAGGGCGTGGTGCCGGGCCAGCCCGTGTGGCTGGGCCTGCAGATCACGCACCAGAAAGACTGGCACACCTACTGGAAGAACCCCGGTGACTCGGGCCTGCCCACCGAGCTGACCTGGCAGTTGCCCGCCGGGCTGGACGTGGGCGAGACCGCCTGGCCCGTGCCCAGCCTGTTCCGCGTGGGCAGGCTGGCCAACTACGGCTACGGCGAGCAGGTGCTGCTGATGGCACCGCTGCAGGTGCCCGCCAGCTACCAGCCGCCTGCGGGCGGCAACGGCCAGATCGAGGTGCGCCTGCGCGCCACCTGGCTGGCCTGCCGCGTGGAGTGCATTCCCGAAGAAGGCAGCTTTGTGCTGCAACTGCCCGTGCGCGGCTCCACAGCCATGCATGGCGCGGCCTTTGCGCAGGCCCAGGCCGCGCAGGCCCAGCCGCTGCAGGGCCGCAGCGACGTCACCGTGGAGGGCGAACGCCTGCAACTGCGTGTGAGCGGCCTGCCCGCCAGCGTGCACGGCCGACAGCTCGAAGTGTTTGCCGAGCCTGCAGCCGTCCTGGTGCCCGCCGCCGTGCCCGGCAAAGACTGGACGCAGGCCTGGCAGGGCGACATCTGGACGGCCAGCCTGCCGCTCTCGCCTGACCGGGGCGCCAGCCTGGCACAGTTGCCGCTGGTGCTGGCCCCCGCGCCCGGCCAGGGCCAGGCCACACCGGGCACTGCTGCGGGATGGCACACCGTGGCCGCCGTCAGCGGCCAATGGACGCCCGCCGCGCCCCTGACCGGTGTGTCGCCTGCACTGGCCGCAGCACTGCAGGCCAACCAGGCCGCCAGCGACCGCCCCGCAGGCGGTGCCCGGGGCACGCTGCTGGCTGCCCTGCTGGGCGGGCTGATCGGCGGGCTGCTGCTCAACCTCATGCCCTGCGTGTTCCCGGTGCTGGCCATCAAGGTGATGGGCTTCGCCCGGCACGGCAACCACCAGCGCGCGCAGCGCTTGGGCGGCGTGGCCTACACGGTGGGCGTGGTGCTGTCGTTCATGGCGCTGGGTGGGCTGCTGCTGGCCCTGCGCGCGGCGGGCGAGCAACTGGGCTGGGGCTTTCAGCTGCAGTCGCCCGCCGTGGTGGCCGTGCTGGCGGCACTGTTCACCCTCATCGGGCTGAACCTGGCAGGCGTGTTCGAGTTTGGCCAGTTCGTGCCCGGCCGCCTGGCCACGCTGCAGGCGCGGCACCCGGCGGGCGACGCCTTTCTGACCGGCGTGCTGGCCGTGGCCATTGCCTCGCCCTGCACGGCGCCCTTCATGGGCGCCGCGCTGGGCTTTGCCATCGACATGCCCGCACCCCAGGCGCTGGCCGTGTTTGCCGCTTTGGGCGTGGGCATGGCCGTGCCCTACCTGCTGGCGGCCTGGGTGCCCGCCGTAGCACGTGCTTTGCCGCGCCCCGGCGCGTGGATGGACACCTTCCGCCGCGCCATGGCCTTCCCGATGTTCGCCACCGTGGTGTGGCTGGTGTGGGTGCTGGGCCAGCAAAGCGGCATTGACGGCGCGGGCGCGCTGCTGGCGCTGCTGGTGGCAGGCAGCGCGCTGGTGTGGTCGCTCACGCTGCGCGGCCGCACGCGCGTCGTCATGGCATCTGTCCTGATTGCCTTCAGCGCATGGCTGGCGGGCGCCATTGGCCCGAATATGCTCCAGCCCATGGAGGCACCCGCACCCGTGGCGGGCGCGGCCGGTGCCACCTGGCAGCCCTGGTCGGCCCAGCGCGTGCAAGAGATCACGGCAGCGGGCCAGCCCGTGTTTGTCGACTTCACCGCCGCCTGGTGCGTGACCTGCCAATACAACAAAAGCAACGTCCTGTCTGATGCGGACGTGCTGGCCGACTTCGCCAGGCACGGCGTGACGCTGCTGCGCGCCGACTGGACGCGCCGCGACCCCGCCATCACCGCCGCCCTCGCCGACCTGGGCCGCAACGGCGTGCCGGTGTACGTGCTCATGGCCCCGGACCGCACGCCTGTGGTGCTGAGCGAGATCCTCAGCGTGCAGGAGCTGCGCGCGGCGCTGGCGGCGCTTTAGTTTCTGCCGACAAGCCCCCCATGTTCTGCGGGGTCTTGTAGCCGGTCTGTCACATCGCGTTGTTGCAATAGCGGCAAGCCATCGTGGCCTCTTTCATGAGGCCCCGCTTCGCTTGTCTTGTCAACAACTACCGGAATGACTCCATGAAAAAACCCTGATCGCCCTGGCCGTTCTCAGCTCCGTTGCGGGCATCGCCTCGGCCCAATCCAACGTGNNCGCCTTGACGCCGGCCTGGGCAAGGCCTTCGGCGGCCAGTCGCAGATGATCGGCAACTACAAGGAAACCTCCATGTGGGGCGTGCGCGGCCAGGAAGACCTGGGCGGCGGCCTGAAGGCGTCGTTCAACTTCGAACAAGGCATCAATATCGAAGACGGCGCCCTGACGGGTGGCGCTGCGGGCGCGTGGAACCGCGCTGCCTGGCTGGCCATTGGGGGCAGCTTTGGCGAGTTCGCCATGGGTCGCATGACCACAGCGCAGAGCCGCACCATGGGCACGTTTGACCTCAACGGCACGGCCAACAACACCTCGGCTCTGAAGAACCTCGGCCTGGACGCCGACGGCCCCCTCGGCGGCAACCGCGCCAACAGCCAGTTCATGTTCACGTCGCCCAACCTGAGCGGCTTCCAGGCCCGCGCTGCGGTGGTCATGAAGCAGGACAAGGCGGCCCCCGCCGCTGGCGCCGCCGACACGCGCAAGGGCTCATACCAGCTCGCCGCCAGCTACAAGANNCAAGATGGCCGAAGGCGCCAACAACCGCACCGGCTATGCCCTGGGCGCGCGCTATGACTTCAAGTCGTTCCTGGTCAGCGCGCTGTACACGCAGGACGAATCCAAAACCACCGGCAAGGGCTTTGGCCTGGGCATCTCTGTGCCGCTGGGCGCGCGTGTGGTGGGCGCACGCAAGATGGCCGAAGGCGCCAACAACCGCACCGGCTATGCCCTGGGCGCGCGCTATGACTTCAAGTCGTTCCTGGTCAGCGCGCTGTACACGCAGGACGAATCCAAAACCACCGGCAAGGGCTTTGGCCTGGGCATCTCTGTGCCGCTGGGCGCGCGTGTGGTGGGCGCACAAGTGGCCCGCATCACGGACAACCCCAACCCGGCCCGCG
>DMZZ01000096.1:0-4389 GCA_003484805.1 Comamonadaceae bacterium
GCGGAAGAGAGCATGGTGTGCAGGATCCCGCGCCATACCAGACAGCGCAGGGTGCGGAACCCGCAATGATAGGGGAAAACCCTTTTTTGCAATCCGTCCCCACCCCAAGGCATGGACGGGACGCATGGTTATGATGACCGGCTACCACCCCACCCTCCCGCAGCCATGCCCGCACGCCGCGCCCCCAACGCTACCACTGCCGCTCGGCAAGCGAGCGGCCTGCACCTGATTGGCGACCTGCATGGCTGCCACCACGGCGGTGCACTGATGCACGACGCCGCTGCGCTGGAGGCGTTCTGCCGCCAGCAAGTGCTCAGCGCCGGCCTCACGCCCGTCGGCCACCTGTTCCACGAATTCAAGGAAGGGGGCGGAGTCACCGGGGTCGTGGTTCTGGCGGAATCGCACCTGTCCGTCCACACCTGGCCGGAAACCGGCTACGTGACACTGGACGTGTACGTATGCAACTACTCGGCAGACAACCGGGCAAAGGCGCAAGCGCTGTTCGATGGCATCGTTGCCGCCTTTGGCCCGCACAAGCAAACGGTGCACTGTATCGAGCGCGGCTGAACCCGCTCTTTCCCTTGTGTACACCATGAAAAACGGCGCCCTCTGGGCGCCGTTTTGCGCGCGGACCTGAGGCGCTCAGCGCGGCAGATCGCTCGACCCCATCAGGTACTCGTCCACGGCGCGTGCGGCTTGGCGGCCCTCGCGCGCTGCGGGCGGCCAGCCCGCAGCTTTATCCTGCGCTCCTTGGGCGATTTGCGAGGGCCCACCCTGACCTGGTCAGCGTGGCAGTTCGCTTGAACCCATCAGGAACTCGTCCACAGCGCGCGCGGCCTGACGGCCCTCGCGAATCGCCCACACCACGAGCGACTGGCCCCGGCGGATGTCGCCCGCCGCGAACACCTTCGGAACACTGGTGGCATACCCGCCCGTGAAGTCGGTGCTGGCGCGTGCGTTGCCTCGGGCGTCTTTCTCGATGCCAAAGGCATCGAGCACGGCGGCCACGGGTGCCGTGAAGCCCATGGCCAGCAGCACCAGGTCGGCCTGGTAGTGCTTTTCGGTGCCAGCGATTTCGACCAGCTTGCCGTCCTTGAACTCGACCTGCACGGTGGTCAGGCCCTTGACCTTGCCCTTTTCGCCCGTGAACTCCTTGGTGGAGATGGCGAACTCGCGCACGCAGCCTTCCTCGTGGCTGGAGCTGGTGCGCAGCTTGAGCGGCCAGTAGGGCCACGTAAGCGGGCGGTTCTCGACTTCGGGGGGCATGGGCATGACCTCGAACTGGGTCACGCTGGCCGCGCCGTGGCGGTTGCTGGTGCCCACGCAGTCGGAGCCGGTGTCGCCGCCACCGATGACGATGACATGCTTGCCATCGGCACGCAGCTGGCCCTTGAGCTTGTCGCCGGCATTGACCTTGTTCTGCTGGGGCAGGAACTCCATGGCGAAGTGGATGCCATCGAGGTCGCGGCCCGGCACGGGCAGGTCGCGGCTCTGCTCGGCGCCGCCGCTCAAGAGCACGGCGTCAAACTCTGCCTGCAGTTGCTCGGGGGTGACGGTTTCCTTGGCCCAGTTGGTCACCTTGGAGCCTTTGCCCAGGCCGTCCTTGGCAGAGCCCACGAAAACACCGGTGCGGATGGTGACGCCTTCGGCTTCGAGCTGCTTGACGCGGCGGTCGATGTGCGTCTTCTCCATCTTGAAATCGGGAATGCCGTAGCGCAGCAGGCCGCCCACGCGGTCGTTCTTTTCGAACAGCGTCACGTCGTGGCCCGCGCGTGCCAGCTGCTGGGCCGCAGCCATGCCCGCCGGGCCGGAACCGACCACCGCCACTTTCTTGCCGGTCTTGCGCTTGGGCAACTGCGGCTGCACCCAGCCGTGCTCCCAGGCGCGGTCGATGATGGCGTGCTCGATGCTCTTGATGCCGACCGCATCGTTGTTCACGTTGAGCACGCAGGCGGCCTCGCAGGGCGCCGGGCAGATGCGGCCGGTGAACTCGGGGAAGTTGTTGGTCGAATCGAGCACGGCGAACGCGCTCTTCCAGTCGGCCTGGTACACCAGATCGTTGAAGTCCGGAATGATGTTGTTCACCGGGCAGCCGTTGTTGCAGAACGGCGTGCCGCAGTCCATGCAGCGTGCGGCCTGCACGCGGGCCTGGGCGTCATCAAGGCCGATGACGAATTCGCGGTAGTTCTTCAGGCGCTCGGGCACGCTCTTGTAGCCCTCTTCGATGCGCCCGTATTCCATGAAGCCTGTGGTCTTTCCCATGTCTGTTTCCTTGTGAATGCTGTGCTGGCGTGCGGGGGCCTTACTTGGCCGCAACCGCTACGATTTCAGGAGCTGCTACCGCAGGTGTGGCGGACTCCTCAAGCACTTTTCGTTCATACATTTCAGACAGGGCGCGCTTGTACTCGGTCGGGAACACCTTGACAAACTTGCTGCGCGAGGCCGCCCAGTTGTCCAGCAGTTCGCGCGCGCGCTTGCTGCCGGTCCAGCGGTTGTGGTCTTCCAGCAGCTTCTTGAGCTGGGCTTCGTCGGTCTGGTCGCGGTGCCAGGTGGCACGCGGCATGGTGGCCGTCTGCTCGTCGCTCGGCAGGATGCGTTCGAGCGTCACCATCGAGAGGTTGCAGCGCGAGTCGAACTGCCCGTCTTCGTCGTAGACATAGGCCACGCCGCCGCTCATGCCGGCGGCGAAGTTGCGCCCGGTCTTGCCGAGCACCACCACGGTGCCGCCTGTCATGTACTCGCAGCCATGGTCGCCCGTGCCTTCCACCACCGCCGTGGCACCCGACAGGCGCACGGCGAAGCGCTCGCCGGCCACGCCGCTGAAGAAAGCCTCGCCACTGGTGGCGCCGTACATCACGGTGTTGCCCACGATGGTGTTGCGCACGGCCTCGCCACGGAAGTCCAGGCTGGGGCGTACCACCACGCGGCCGCCCGAGAGGCCCTTGCCGGTGTAGTCGTTGGCGTCACCGATCAGGTACAGCGTGATGCCGCGCGTGAGGAAGGCGCCGAACGACTGGCCGCCGGTGCCTTCCAACTGGATGCGGATNNGCGGTTGACGTTGCGTGCCACCTCGATGAACTGCACGCGCTCGCCGTTCTCGATGGCGGGGCGCGAGCGCTCGATGAGCTTGCGGTCCAGCGTGTGCTCGATGTTGTGGTCCTGCACATCCACATGGAAGCGCGGTACATCGGCGGGCACGTTGGGCTGGGCGAACAGGCGGCTGAAGTCCAGGCCACGGGCCTTCCAGTGTTCCAGGCCCTGGCGCATGTCGAGCAGGTCAGTGCGGCCGATCAGCTCGTCGAACTTGCGGATGCCCAACTGGGCCATGATCTGGCGCACTTCCTCGGCGATGAAGAAGAAGTAGTTCACCACGTGTTCGGGCTTGCCCGAGAACTTGGCGCGCAACTCGGGGTCTTGCGTGGCCACGCCCACCGGGCAGGTGTTCAGGTGGCACTTGCGCATCATGATGCAGCCCTCGACCACCAGCGGCGCCGTGGCAAAGCCAAACTCATCGGCGCCCAGCAGGGCGCCGATGGCGACGTCTCGGCCGGTCTTCATCTGGCCGTCGGCCTGCACGCGGATGCGGCCGCGCAGGCGGTTGAGCACCAGGGTCTGCTGGGTTTCGGCCAGGCCGATTTCCCAGGGACCGCCAGCGTGCTTGATGGACGACCAGGGCGAGGCGCCCGTGCCGCCGTCATGGCCGGCGATCACGACGTGGTCGCTCTTGCACTTGGCCACGCCGGCCGCGATGGTGCCAACGCCCACTTCGGACACGAGCTTGACCGAGATGTCGGCGTGCGGCGCGACGTTCTTCAGGTCGTGGATGAGCTGCGCAAGGTCTTCGATGGAGTAGATGTCGTGGTGCGGCGGAGGCGAGATGAGGCCCACGCCGGGCACGCTGTGGCGCAGCTTGCCGATGTAGTTGGACACCTTGCCGCCGGGCAGCTGGCCGCCTTCGCCGGGCTTGGCGCCCTGGGCCATTTTGATCTGGATCTGGTCGGCCGACGACAGGTACTCGGCCGTGACGCCGAAGCGCCCTGAGGCCACCTGCTTGATGCGGCTGCGCAGGGAGTCCCCATCGCGCAGGGGCATATCCACCTCGACGTTCTCGGCGCCGATCACGCTCTTGAGGCTGTCGCCCTGTTTGATCGGGATGCCCTTGAGTTCGTTGCGGTAGCGCGCGGCATCTTCACCGCCCTCGCCGGTGTTGCTCTTGCCGCCGATGCGGTTCATGGCCACGGCTAGCGTGGCGTGCGCCTCGGTGGAGATCGAACCGAGCGACATGGCGCCCGTGGCGAAGCGCTTGACGATTTCCTTGGCGGGCTCAACCTCTTCCACGGGGATGGCCTTGGCGGGGTCTAACTTGAACTCGAACAGGCCACGCAACGT
>DMZZ01000382.1:0-2881 GCA_003484805.1 Comamonadaceae bacterium
CTGGGCCGAGCTGCACGAGCAGGCCTGGCGCTCCTTCGGAGGGTCCGCCCGGTATGTCGTGCTCGACAACCTCAAGGAGGGAGTCTTGAAACCCGACCTGTACGAGCCCGAGCTCAACCCCGTGTACGCCGCCACACTCGCCCACTACGAGGTGGTGGCCGACCCCGCTCGGGTGCGTGACCCCAATCGCAAGGGGACGGTGGAGCACGCGATCGGACACACCCAGTCCACCGCGCTCAAGGGCCGGCGCTTTGAAACCATCGAAGAGCAGAACGTCTTCCTGGAGCACTGGGAAGTCAAGTGGGCCGCCTCGCGCATTCACGGCGCCGAGCGCCGTCAGGTGCAGGCCATGTTCGAGCAAGAGCGCGCCCACCTGCAGCCGCTGCCAATCACCGGCATGTCGTACTTCACCGAGGTGCAACGCACGGTCTGCGATGACAGCTGCGTGCGCATCGACCACAGCAGCTACGCGGCCCGCCCGGCGCCCATTGGCTCCAAGGTGCTGGTTCGGTTGTTCGAGCGGCGCATCGAGATTCGCGATCTACGCAGCCAGGCTTTGCTGCGCACCCACACCCGGGTGGACAGGCCCGGAACCGTGGTGTTGCCCATGAATGAACGGGTGTTCAACCCCTCGCGCGAGACGCGCTTCATCCTGGCCCAGGCCAACGCCATCGGGCCGCAGGCAGCCCAGCTGTGCCAGATGCTGTTTGCCATTGAGGGGCGGGTCGGCCAGCGCAAGCTGTGGGGCATCGTCAACTTGGCCAAGCGCTATCCAAATCACTTCATTGACGCGGCCTGTGCAGCCGCCATGGAGCAAGGCGTGCACAGCTACCGCCACGTCAAGGCGCACACCGAGCGGCTGGTGACCGACGCCCTGGCAGCCCTGCAGGCTGGCACCCCGACACCGTCGATGTCGGCGTCAACGCTCACCCAGCAGCACTCGCTCATTCGCTGCGCGGGCGAGTACGGCGATCTGTTTGCCCACGCCGCCACCGCCACCTCGGGTGGCACGCCCTCACACGCCACGGAAAGTGCCCAGCCATGAACATGACCGAGATCGAACGCGCGTTGCGCGAATTGCGCCTGTCCGGCATTGCCGACACCTTGTCCACCCGCGTGATGCAGGCCCAGGCCGCGCAGGAACCCTTCCTGGAGACCTTCGGTGCCATGCTGCAGGACGAACTGGACCGGCGCCGTTCTCGCCTGACCGAGCGCCGCTTCAAGCGCTCGGGCCTGGATGAGCGGCCCTCGCTGGCGGACTTTGACTGGCGCTTCAACCCCAAGCTGCCGCGCAATGCCTGCTTTGAGTTGCACGCCTTGAAGTTCATCGGTGAGAGCGCCAACGCGCTCATCATCGGCAAGCCCGGCACGGGCAAGAGCCATGTGGCCAAGGCGGTGGCCTACCAGGCCACGCTGCAGGGATACGACGTGCGCTATGTGGAGGCTGACACCGAGTTTGCCCGCTACGGGCTGGCCAGCACGGCCGAACAGGCCGAGCAGCTCAAGGGCTGGATTGAGCCGGATCTGCTGGTTCTGGACGATCTGTTCCTGGCCCGGCGCATCGCGGACATCAGCGCCGAGCTCTTGCAGGCCATCGTGCACCAGCGCTACAAGTTGCGCCGCTCCATCGTCATCACATCCAACCGGGTGGTGCAGGACTGGGGCAAATACCTGGGCGACGCCACCATGGCCACCACCATCCTGGATCGCCTCATGCACCGCTGCGCGATGCTGGAGTTCGAGGGCAAAAGCTACCGCCTGAAGGAGGCCGCCGCGCGTATCGCAAACATCCAGCAGTCGTCATAATCCGACCGTCCTGCCTGGAGCAGTTTGACTGGCCAAAAGTGGAGCAGTTTGGGGTGGCCATCGGGGCTGGGACTCACGCCCAGCACTTCGCACGCCAGCGTGAGCGGCCAATGGACCTTGTGCTTGGCAATCCAGGCGTACCTCACAGCGATTCCCGCGCGAAGTACGCCGTCGCTTTCCTAAGAAACACCAACCTCGGTCGGCTGCAATGTAAAGCCGAAGTGTGCGGCGCGGCGCTGCAACTGCTTGACGACGCGTTCGCGATATCGCTGCTCGTATTGATCGACGCCAGGGTCTTGATATCGCATGCCGAAGCGCATCGTTCGGTAGAAGAGGATGGCAAGCTTGCGCGCTGTGGCTGTCACTGCCTTGGCTTTGCCGATACGCGCCGCCAGCCGTCGGTAGAAAGCCCCGAGTGCCGTCTCGGTGCGACCGACATTGGACGCGGCAAGACGCAACTGCGATGCCAAGCGGCTGGAACTTTTACGAGTACGTGCGGAAAGCACCTTTCCTCCGCTGATCTTGCATCCTGGCGACAGGCATAGCCACGATGCGAAGTGCTTTTCAGTCGGCCACTTGCTCATGTCTGTACCGCACTCCGCCACCAGCGACAATGCGATGCTGGGTCCGGTGCCGTGAATCAAGGTCAGGTCAGTACCGGTTAGTTGGCACAGCATCGACCGGACATCGAACTTTGGCGCATTGGCCTGCTTTGTCTTCGTCCGCGGAGCAGGCAGTGGGGTCTCCAACTTCGGTCGGTCCGCGTTCAGCACACGCAACGAGTTTTCGATCTGCTTATCGCAGTCCGCGATACGAGCCTGGTACGCGTCGAAGAGCGCCAGTGCCTGCGACAGCGCGAACACGTGCTCGGGCTGATAGTTGCCGACAAGTGCGCAACGGATGGTTTGTAGACTTTCGTGGCAGCGAACGTCACGCATGGACGCTAGTGTCCTGGATTGGAAGTTCGTTGAAGAAATAAAGATGTCGAAATCGACGTCAGGCAAGGCGCAAACCACAGCGATAGCCGTAGCTATCGCGAGGATTTGCAACGCAGCATGGGGGCGATTCTCGGCGT
>DMZZ01000381.1:0-6415 GCA_003484805.1 Comamonadaceae bacterium
TCTCTGTCAATTCAACCTAAAAACCGCAGTTGGATGTGCCTGCCAGTGCCGTGATCGGCGTGCCAGGCCCCGGCGGCCACCCAAACTGCCCCACATATGGCCACCCAAACTGCTCCACCCTGGCCGCGGTGATTTGACGCTTGGAACCCGGTGCGTCGGGCGCCGCGAGGCCCGACAGGCAGGACGTTACTTTCCACCCCCTCATCAACGAGGGAACCAAAGGAGTGAACGTCTTGAAACCACATCTGCAAACCACCATCTGGACACTGCTCAAGGGCGGTGCCAGCCAGCGCGAGATTGAGCGCATCACCGGCATTTCGCGCCACACCATTCGGCTCTACCAGCAACGTTTTGCTGCTGATCTGGCCAACTGCCCCGGGGCGGCCACCGACCCAGCCAGTCAAACTGCTCCACCCCGGCCACCGACTTCTTTGCCTATTGCTGCGCCAGTGGCAGCCTCCAGGTGCGAACCTCACCGCGCCTTCATTGACGCCCAGCTGCGCCTGGGCCGCAACGCCACCGCCATCTACCAGGACCTGGTTGATGGGCACGGCTTCGAGGGCGCCTACAACTCCGTCAAACGCTTCGTCGCCCAGCTTCAGCACAAGGAGCCCGAACAATTCGACCGCCTCTCGTTTGCCCCCGGGCAAGAGATGCAAGTCGACTACGGCGAGGGCGCTCCCACCCGTGTACCCGGCTCCGAGCGGTACCGCAAACCCCGCCTGTTCGTGGCCACACTACGCTACTCGCGGCGCAGCTTCCGGCGCGTGGTCTGGAAGTCCGGCCAGCAAGTCTGGGCCGAGCTGCACGAGCAGGCCTGGCGCTACTTCGGAGGGTCCACCCGGTATGTCGTGCTCGACAACCTCAAGTGCGTATTTCGGCCAACGTGACCGGTCATTTCGGTCATCGTGACCGATGCCGATGAGGGTGTCGGCAAATGTCGTTTCGGTATCGTGACCGCCCGTTTCGGCGATCGTGACCACCGGTCCGGTGGCGAGTGCTGCGTAGGGGGTGAAGTCTAAGGTCGGTGGCGTGGGGTCAGGTCAAGATTGGGCCTCCTGAGTTGTCTTTTTCGACTTGCTTGCCACACCTGCGTTGCGTCCCGTGCGACGGGATTCACCGTCGAGCGTGAAGCGCCGGCAGTGCTGCATCAAACGGTCGAGGATCGCGTCGGCGACGGTCGGGTCACCCAACCACGCGTGCCAGTGCTCAATGGGTAGTTGATAGGTGATGATCGTGGCCCGCTGGGCGCTGCGGTCGTCGACCATTTCCAGCAGGTCGGCCCGGGTCGCCGCGTCGATGGCGCCCGTTCCCCAATCGTCCAAGACCAGCACGTCCACCTTGGCCAACTGCTGCAGCCAGCGCCGGAAGCTACCCGCGCCGTGCAGGATGCGCAGCTCCTCGGCCAGGCGCGGCACGCGCAGGTAAAGCGCAGAGTACCCCTGTCGACAGGCGTACTGCGCCAGGGCACAGGCCAACCAAGTCTTGCCCAGGCCCGTGGCCCCGGCAAAGCAGATCGTCTCGCCGCGCTCGATCCACGTGGACAGCGCCAGGCTCATCAGCGTTGCACGATCAATGCCGCGGATGCCCTCGAAGCTCGCGTCCTCCAGCGTCGCGGTCGTGTACTTCAGCTGGGCCCGCTGCAGCAGCCGGGTGCGCTTGCGGTCGTTGCGCGCATAGACCTCGCGCTCGACCAGCAGGGCCAGGCGTTCGTCGAAGGATAGACCCAGGCAGTCGGCCTGCTCGTGCTGCTGTTGCAGCGCGTCGGCGAAGCCTTGAAGCTTGAGGGTGCGCAGTTGGGCGATGGTGGCGTTGTTGAGCATGGGGGTCAGTGTCAGGTGGTTTGCAGGCAGCGAAGGCGTCACGGCGGGCCGCGTCATTGGTAGTAGTCCGGGCCGCGCACATTGGCGTGGGCGGGACTGGTCCATTCGGCGGGCTTCTCCTGGGCGATGAGGTCGCGGTTGTTGGCCAGGAGGTCACGCACGTGTCTGTAGCGCACGGTCCCCAGCGCCAAGGCGCGCTCGCACGCCGCCTCCAGCCGTTCACGGCCATAGCGCCGCGACAGGCTCAGCAGCCCCAAGCAGGAGCGATAGCCATGCTCCGGGTGCTTGTAGGTCTGAAGCAGCCGGGTGATGAGCTCGCCGCAGGCCATGCCGATCTGCTGGCCCCACTCGATCAGGCGCTGCGGTGTCCATTCCAGGTGCGCCCGGTGCGCTGCGGGCATGTGCGCCTCAACCGTGGTGTAGCCGCCGCGCCGGTCGCTGCGGACATGGGCGGCCACCCGCTGGCCGCGCAGCAGCAGCTCCACGCCGCGCTTCGTCAGCCGTGCCTCCAACGTCTGCCCCACCAGTGCGTGCGGCACGCTGTAGCGGTGGCCATCAACCTCGATGTGATGGTCGATGTGGACCTTCACCGTCTTGAAGCGGGCGAGCTCGTAGCGCTGTGGCGGCAGCGGCAGCAGCGCTGGCGCGTCCAGCTCGGCGAACACGCTGGCTCGGCTGCCGGGCAGCTTCTGGAACGGCCGCTCGTTCACGCTGGGCAGCAGCTTGGCGATGGCGGCGTCGACCTGCGCGACAGTGTCGAAGCGGTGGTGGCGCAGCCGGGCGAGCACCCACCGACCCACGACCTGGACCGAGCTTTCTGCGGTGGCTTTATCCTTTGGTGAGCGCGGGCGTGCTGGCAGGACCGACGTACCGTAGTAGCGGGCGAAGTCCTGCACCGTGTCGTTGGCGCGCGGCTCGTAGCGGTCGGCCGAGGAGATCACGGTCGTGGCATTGTCCGGGATGATGAGCGCCGGTGCGCCGCCATAAAAATGCAATGCCCGCACCATGCCCTCGATCCAGTCGTCCAGGCGCTGCGTGGGCGTTGCGCAGGCGAACACACAGCTGGAGGCGGCCATGGCCGAGACGAATACTTGGGCGCGGGCACCGTCGCTCAGCGCCACCGTGGAGCCGGCGTAGTCGACGAACATCTTCTCCCCGGCGCGCCGGTGCTGGCGCATCGAGCGCTTGAGCGTGGCAGCAAAGGCCTTGTAGTGCTCGCAGAACTGGGTGTAGCGCCAGGTGCGACCCTGCGGGTGGGCCTGCACGTATTCCTGCCACAGCAGCATCAGCGTGACGCCCTTGCGATCGAGCTCACGGTGGATGCGGCCCCAGTCGGGCACGACGATGGGCAGCGAAGCCGCTGAGCGCGGCTGAAGGGCTGTCCAGAGCTGCTGTTCGCTCCAGTCCTGGACAGTGCCCCAGTCCAGGCCGGCGGCGGTGGCCAGTCCGATGTACTTGGCGACGACGCCCTTGGATATCTTCAACGTGGCGGCGACTTGCTCGTGCGAGAGCTGCGCGTGCCACTTCAGGCGGAGAACATCTTTGATCATGCGTAGAGAGAGTTGTTGCTTGGGCATCCGCGGCTCGAGGGCAAAAAAAGCCGTCGAGGGTAGGGGACCCGGGGTTACGTTCTCTACGCAGCACTGCCGGCGGGACCAGTGCCCTTGTTATGGGGCGCCGTCACGGCGGTCACGATCGCCGAAATGGGCGGTCACGATCCCGAAACGGTCGGTCACGATGAGCCGAAACGGACGTCCGGTCACGATGACCGAAATGCGCGGTCACGATGCCGGAATCGGCGGTCACGATGAGCCGAAATACGCACTCAAGGAGGGAGTCTTGAAACCCGACCTGTACGAGCCCGAGCTCAACCCCGTGTACGCCGCCACACTCGCCCACTACGAGGTGGTGGCCGACCCCGCTCGGGTGCGTGACCCCAATCGCAAGGGGACGGTGGAGCACGCGATCGGACACACCCAGTCCACCGCGCTCAAGGGCCGACGCTTTGAAACCATCGAAGAGCAGAACGTCTTCCTGGAGCACTGGGAAGTCAAGTGGGCCGCCTCGCGCATTCACGGCGCCGAGCGCCGTCAGGTGCAGGCCATGTTCGAGCAAGAGCGCGCCCACCTGCAGCCGCTGCCAATCACCGGCATGTCGTACTTCACCGAGGTGCAACGCACGGTCTGCGATGACAGCTGCGTGCGCATCGACCACAGCAGCTACGCGGCCCGCCCGGCGCCCATTGGCTCCAAGGTGCTGGTTCGGTTGTTCGAGCGGCGCATCGAGATTCGCGATCTACGCAGCCAGGCTTTGCTGCGCACCCACACCCGGGTGGACAGGCCCGGAACCGTGGTGTTGCCCATGAATGAACGGGTGTTCAACCCCTCGCGCGAGACACGCTTCATCCTGGCCCAGGCCAGCGCCATTGGGCCGCAGGCAGCCCAGCTGTGCCGGATGCTGTTTGCCATTGAGGGGCGGGGCGGCCAGCGCAAGCTGTGGGGCATCGTCAACTTGGCCAAGCGCTATCCGAATCACTTCATTGACGCGGCCTGTGCAGCCGCCATGGAGCAAGGCGTGCACAGCTACCGCCACGTCAAGGCGCACATTTGTCAGGCGACGGCGCGCCGCAGGAGAATTCAGCCCTTGGTCACCTGAGCAGCTGGCACCTGGGAATGCGGTCCAGTCATGGACTCGACCCAGTTCCGGACCCGTACCGCATCCCCGATTCGGCTGAGTTTCCCGGCAGAATCGAGAAAAACCATGATGAGCTTGCGACCCGATATCTGGGTTTGCATGACCAGACAGCGCCCCGCTTCGGAGATATACCCGGTTTTTTGCAGGCCGATATCCCACGAAGGGTTTTTCACCAGCAAGTTGGTGTTGTTGTATTGCAGCGTCTTCTTTCCGACCGACACCTCGTACCCCGGGGAGGTAGAAAACTCGCGCAGCACCGGGTCGCTGTGAGTCACATTGACGAGAACGGCCAGGTCGCGGGCGCTGGACTGGTTCTGGCTTGAAAGCCCTGTTGGCTCCACATACCGCGTATCGGTCATGCCCATCAGGCGCGCCTTGATGTTCATTTGAGCCACGAAAGTCCGAAGTCCGCCCGGATAGGTACGCCCGAGCGCATGGGCGGCCCGGTTCTCGCTGGACATCAGTGCCAGGTGAAGCATCTCGCGCCGACTCAACGTGGTACCCACCCTCAGGCGGGAGCTGCTGCCTTTTTCCGTATCAACGTCTTCCTCCGTGATGGTGATCGCCTCGTCCATGGGCAACCCCGACTGGCTGATGATCAACCCCGTCATGAGCTTGGTCAGCGAAGCAATCGGCAGAACCGCCTGATGGTTCTTGCTCAGAAGGACTTCCTGCGTGTCCTGATCAACCACCAAGGCCACGCTGGACTGCAAATCCAGTGGATCAGTCAGGTCGTGCAGGCCAGCCAGTTTGCCAAACGAAGGGCGCGGCGCCGCCACCCGGACGGGCGTACCCGCAGATGCGGCTACAGCACGCCGAGACGGAGAACTAGGAGCCACTTTTTTGCGTGGCACCACCGATGGTTTGGCGACTGGGCGTTTGCCCACCACATGCTGTTTTTTATCCGGACTGGGTTTGCGCTGCGCGGCATGGGCACCCGGCGCAGCAAGCGCAACGCCCAACACCGCAAAAGCACACACCCTGAGCATGGAACGCAGTGCAGTCATGGATCGATGTGAAATCAAGGCGAATCTCCAAGCAGCAACAATTGTGTCACAGTGTAGTCTCATAAAAAAAACGCGCAAGATCAAGACCTTGCGCGGCATTTTGAAGAAACAGGACGAGATAAAAAATAGCTCGCCCCGTGTAGTCGGCTTCAGCCCTGCGCCGCCACGCGGTCCGCCTTGCTCTGCAACTTGTTGAGCGCGCTGAGGTAGGCCTTGGCAGACGCCACGACGATGTCAGGATCGGCCCCTACGCCATTCACAACGCGGCCGCTGTTCTGCAGGCGCACCGTCACTTCGCCCTGGCTTTCCGTCGAACCGCTGATGGCATTGACGGAATACAGCACCATCTCGGCGCCGCTCTTCACATGCGATTCAATGGCCTTGAGCGAAGCATCGACAGGGCCATTGCCATCCGCCTCGCCCTTGACTTCCTTGCCATCGACGGTGAACACCACGCTGGCATGGGGCCGCTCGCCCGTCTCGCTGTGCTGGGCCAAGGATACGAAATGGTACTGGTCACTCTGACCATGCACGCTTTCATCGCTGACCAGAGCCAGGATGTCCTCGTCAAAAATCTCGCTTTTGCGATCGGCCAGTTCCTTGAATCGGGTGAATGCGGCATTGGTGTCTGCCTCGCTCTCCAGGCTCACACCCAGATCCTGCAAGCGCTGCTTGAAGGCATTGCGACCGCTGAGCTTGCCCAGCACGATCTTGTTGGCGCTCCAGCCCACATCCTCGGCACGCATGATCTCGTAGGTATCACGCGCCTTGAGCACGCCGTCCTGGTGGATGCCGCTGGCATGCGCAAAGGCATTGGCGCCCACCACGGCCTTGTTCGGCTGCACCACGAAGCCCGTGGTCTGGCTCACCATGCGGCTGGGGGCCACGATG
>DMZZ01000326.1:0-2667 GCA_003484805.1 Comamonadaceae bacterium
TTCTGGAGGTGCTGCGCACGACCGGAGCCAACCCGGCGCGCCTGCGGCTGGAGCTGACGGAAAGCCTGCTGCTCGATGATGTCGAGAGCGTCATCGCCAAGATGGTGCAGCTCAAGGCACACGGCATCGGCTTTGCGCTGGATGACTTTGGCACCGGCTATTCGTCTCTGACCTATCTGCGCCGTTTGCCGCTCGATCTGCTCAAGATCGACCGCTCCTTCGTGCGCGACATCCTGACCGATCCGAACGTCGCAGCCATCGCCCGCTCCATCGTGGCCCTGGCCCACAGCCTGGGGCTGACGGTGGTGGCCGAAGGGGTCGAGCAGCCGGGGCAGTTTGAATTCCTGGTTGATCAGGGCTGCGGCGGTTACCAGGGCTACCTGTTCGGCCGGCCGGTACCTGCCCAGGAGCTGCAGGCGTCGCGACAGTCCTGACCGGGAAGATCGGGCGCAGGCCTTATCCTTGGGGGCTGCATATGAACCAACTTCAAATCTTCCTGCCCTGCGCCGCCGGCGTGGAGGGCTTCCTGGCCGACGAAGTGCACCGGATCACCGGCCTCACCGGCAACGACCTGCTCACCGGGCGCGGCGGCGCGCTGCTGCGCGCCTCCTGGCGCGACGCACTGCTGCTCAACCTGCACAGCCGCCTGGCGCAGCGCGTGCTGGTGCAACTGGCGCACCGGCCCTACCGCAGCGAGAACGACCTGTACGAACTGGCCAGCAGCGTGGCCTGGGAAATCTGGTTCACCCCGCGCCAGACCTTCAAGGTCGAGGTGACGGCGCAGCACAGCCCGCTGACCAGCCTGAACTTCGCCGGCCTGCGCGTGAAGGACGCCGTGGCCGACCGCTTCCGTGCCAAGAGCGGTGTGCGCCCCGACGTGAACACCCAGTGGCCCGACGTGCGCATCCACCTGCACCTGACCACCGACGAGGCCACCATCTACATCGACACCTCGGGCGAGCCGCTGTTCAAGCGCGGCTGGCGCGAGGACAAGGGCGACGCTCCGCTCAAGGAAACGCTGGCCGCTGCCATGATCGCCGCCAGCGGCTGGGATCCGCATGGCGATGCGCCGGTGCCGCTGTACGACCCCTGCTGCGGCAGCGGCACCGTGGTCATCGAGGCCGCGCAGATCGCCTGCCGCATCGCGCCGGGCCAGCGCCGGCGCTTTGCCTTCGAGAAGCTTCTGCCCTTCCAGGCGCATGTCTGGAATGCTATAAAAAACGAAGCTGCAAGCGCAGAACAGGAAAGCCCTGTAGCCATTTTTGGTAGTGATGTTTCGCACCGCATGGTGGATTTTGCCGAGCGCAACGCCGAGCGCGCCGGTGTGGCCGCCAGCGTGCAGCTGCGCGGTGGTGACGCGCTGCAGCGCATGCCGCCGTGCGAGCAGCCGGGCGTGATGCTGCTCAACCCGCCCTACGGCGAGCGCATCGCCGCAGCCGGCACGGCAGGGCAGAACGCCACCGAGCGCGCGGCCCTGCGCGCCCAGGGCGATGCCGTGGGTCGGGAGGCTGCGCACACCGACGACGGTGGCGAGTTTTTCAGCCAGCTGGCCGCGCACTGGAAGAAGCACTACGCGGGCTGGCAGGCCTGGATGCTCACGCCGGACCTCAAGCTGCCCGGCAAGATGCGCCTGAAGGAATCGCGCCGCGTGCCGATGTGGAACGGCCCGATCGAATGCCGCCTGTTCCGCTTCGACATGGTGCGTGGCGCCGTGCGCCCCCGCCCGGACGGCGCCGCACCGGGAGCCGCCGGTGGTTGAGGCCCCGGCCGCGCGGCCGGTGGTGATCGACACCAACATCGTGCTCGACCTGCTGGTTTTCGCCGACGTGGCCGTGCAGCCCCTGCGCCCCCTGCTGGCCAGCGGCGCCCTGCGCTGGATCGCCGCGCCGGCGATGCGCGTGGAGCTGGAGCGCGTGCTGGGCTACGCACAGATCGCGCCGCGCCTGGCCTACTACGAGCGGAGCGCGTTGCAGGTGCTGGAGGCCTTCGATGCGCAGTCCTGCACCGTGGACGCCGCGCCGCGCGCCCGCACTGTCTGCAAGGACCCGGACGACCAGCAGTTCATCGACCTGGCAGTCCACCATGGCGCCATCCTGCTCAGCAAGGACCGTGCCGTGCTCAGCCTGCGCAAGCGCCTGCTGGCGCTGGGCGCGCACGCTGCTCCGGCCATCGGCGCATTGGCATAGGCTCAGCCTAGAAGCGGCAGTTGACCGCTTTGTTTCCATAGCCAGACCGCATGAAATCAACGTTTCAAGGCTTCGATCGTGTTCACCTGATGGGTGAGCGCGCTATGCACCCGCCAGCACCGCGCTCAGGGCGCCATGCGGCGTTGCTCCTCCTTGCGGGCAGGAGCCCGCTGCGTCGTCGCGCCTTGCCTGGCACCCCGATCACGGCACCGGCGGGCGCATCCAACTGCCGTTTCTAGGCTCAGAAGTTGTGAACGAACCCCGGCCCTGAAGCGTTGAGCAGTGCATGAGCACTGCGACGATCGGGAACGGAGACGAACAGACCCAGGCGGGACTGTTCGGTCAAGGGGAACTGCCGGCGGGCTCGCCCGTGGTGGAGCCTGCCAGGAGTGGCGGCGCAGCGCGGGTGATGTCGCCGCAGCGCGATCAAGTCGAGTTGCGGGCCGTCGATCTGCAGTCGCTGCTGGCGCCCGACCACCCG
>DMZZ01000255.1:0-3823 GCA_003484805.1 Comamonadaceae bacterium
GAGTAGGCGGGCACGCCGTACACCTCCACCTCCAGCCCTTGCGCGGCCAGCCGCGCTGCTTCAGCCTGGGCGGCGGCCTCGGTGAAGTAACCCCGGTAGCCGATGCAGCCCGTCACCGGAAAGCACCAGGTGTGCAGCTGCAGTGCAAACGGCGGCGCTGCCACCACGTTCCACACGGCGGCGGGGCGTTGCAGGTCGGCGTACCGGCGGTAGCTTTCATTGTCGGGCAGGCCCAGCTCGGTCACGGCAAAGTCGCGTGCGCGTTGCGCCAGTTGCAGATGCGCACGCAGGGCCTCCGGGGTGTTGTCCTGCGCGATCCAGTCGTCCAGCGGTGCTGCGGCCTGCATCATCTGGAGATGCCCGCGCACCGACTGCCAGTAGTACGCCAGTGCGTCGCTGGGATGGGCGCAGCCGGTCAGTCCGAGACAGGCCAGCAGCGCCAGTGCAAGGTGGAGGCGTTTCGAAAGCAGCGGCAGGAACATGCGCGGAAAGGGCTCAGGTGTGTGGGAATTTTCGGGGCGGGGTGACCGGGGCCGGGCGCAGCACCCACAGGGCCAGCGCTGCAGCCAGCCCGAGTGCTGCGGTCAGCCCCACGGCGGCGGTGCCTGTGGCGTCCAGCAGCATGCCAAACAGCACCGGTGCGAAGGCCTGTGCCACCCGCGCGGGCACCATCAGCAGGCCCTGGCGCACGCCATAGCCCAGGGGACCGAACAGCACCAGCGGCAGCGTGCCCTTGGCAATGGTCAGGATGCCATTACCCGCGCCGTGCAGCACGGTGAACAGGGCGCCGGCCGGGCCGCCCGCCGCCATCAGCAGGGCTCCTCCGAGCGGATGCGCCATGGCGGCCAGCCGTGCCGATGCGAGCGGATGCACGCGGCGCAGCAGGCCGAACTCCAGCAGCCGTGCCACCACCTGGGCCGGACCCACCAGGGCCGCCACTGCCACCGCCGTGTGCAGGGGCATGCCACTGGTCTGCAATACGCGGGGCAGGTGGGCGGCCATGGCGGTGCTGATGAACCACGTGGCCGCAAACACGAACGACAGCAACACCGCCGTGCGCCGGGGGCTGGTGGGAGGCGGCACATGGGTGGTGACGGCCTGGGAGGGTTGGTGGCCGGTCGCCTTGATGTCCCGGAGCAGGGTTGTGGCGCGGGGCAGCCAGGCATTGAGCGGCATGCCCACCAGCAGGTGCAGGGCGGCCCAGCCCAGGCAGGCGCCGCGCCACCCGTAGGCGCCCTCCATCGACGCCGACAAGGGCCAGCCCACCGTGCTGGCAAAGCCTGCCAGCAGTGTGATGCCGGTGATGGCGCCGCGTGCGCCATCAGCGTAGAGGCGCACCAGCGTGGAGAACGCCGCCTCGTACAGGCCCGATCCCATGGCCACACCGATCAGAACCCAGGCGGCGAACAGGCCCACCGGGCCCTGTGCCAGGGCCAGCGCCGTGAGCCCTGCGGCAAACAGGACATTGGTGGCCAGCAGCACCGGGCGTCCGCCGTGGCGGTCAATGGTGTGGCCCGCCATGGGGCCCAGCAGCGCAGAGACGATCAGCGCCACCGAAAAAGCCGCAAACACCGCGGACGTGGCCACGCCCAGGTCGCGGGCCATGGGCTCCGCCAGCATCGCAGGCAGGTAGTACGAGGACGCCCAGGCCAGGGTCTGGGAGGTACCCAGGCGCACCACGGTCCAGCGCTGCGAGGGCGTTTTCATGGGGTCGGGGCGGCCAGCATGACCGGATTTGGAGGGCGTGCGGTGGCTTCAGGCGTGCCGGCCGCTGGCGGGGGTGATCACTTCGCCGTCTTCCTTGGTGAATGTGCCTTGAAGGGCTTGGGGCAGGATGCCCAGCACCTGCTCGGAGGGGCGGCACAGGCGCGTTCCCAGGGGGGTCACGACGATGGGACGGTTGATGAGGATGGGGTGCTGCAACATGGCGTCGATGAGCTGTGCATCGGTCACGCCGGGTGCATCCAGGCCCAGTTCGGTGAACAGTGGTTCTTTGCTGCGCACCAGCTCCCGCACGGGTTGCCCGGTGGCGGCCGCCAGGGCCTGCAGCGTTTCTCGGCTGGGTGGCGTCTTGAGGTACTCGATGACCTCGGGCTCCACGCCGCTTGCGCGGATCATGGCGAGGGTGTTGCGCGACGTGCCACAGCGCGGGTTGTGGTAGATCGTGATGGTGCTCATGGTGTGGTGGTGTCCGTCGTTTTGTCGGTCTTGGCAAGCCAGCCCAGATCCAGCGGCCGGTCCTCGAATTCGGTGTTCAGCACTACGGTGCTGGTGGTACGGGCCACGCCCTCGATGGCCTTGATCTGGTAGATCACGTCCTCCAGCGCACGCGCGTGGGTGGTGCGGATCTTGGCCAGAAAGTCGTACTCGCCCGCCACGCTGTGCAGCTCTTCCACCTGCGGCATGGCGCGCAGGCGCGGTGCCACGTCCCGGCAGTGGATGCCGCCGTCGTTGCGGATGGCCACGAAGGCGGTGAAGTTCAGGCCCACGCGCTCGGGGTCCACGCTGATGGAAAAGCGCTGGATCACGCCCTTGTCCAGCATCTTCTTCACGCGCTCGTGCACGGCGGCGGTCGAGAGGCCCACCTCGGCGCCCACTTCGGCGTAAGAACGCCGACCATCTTCGCTGAGCGCAGAAATAATTCTGGCGTCTATGTCATCTGTCTGGATATTTGCTTGCATTGAGTATTGATTTCGGTAAAATTTCCGAAAACACCCTGTTTTCAATAAATCTTTCGGTCAGGTGAAGAATATGCCGACATTTTTCAATGCGCAAGCGGCAAACCCGCGCGGCCTGGCCGTCGCTGTGGCTTTGTTGCTGGTTTATGGGGTCTGGGGCACCACCTATTTCGCCCTGGGAATTGCGCTGGAGACCATGCCTCCACTGCTGATGAATGCGAGCCGATTTGTCTGTGCAGGGGCGGTGATGTTGCTGGTGGCGCTTTGGCAGGGCCATTCGTTGCCCACGGGGGCGCAGTGGCGCCACAGTGCGCTGGTGGGGGCCCTGATGGTGTTTCTGGCCATGAACTGCATTGGTTTTGCCCAGAAGCTGGGCATTGGCTCGGGTCTGATGGCGACGGTGGTCACCACCATGCCGATGTGGCTGGCCCTGTGGACGCGCTGGGGCGGCGAGCGGGTGCCCGTCATGAGCTGGGTGGGCCTGGCTCTGGGCGTGGTCGGGGCTTTGCTGCTGGCGCTCGAAGGCGACTTCTCTGCGTCCGTGCCGGGCGCCTTGCTGGCGTTTGGCGCGCCCCTGTGCTGGAGTCTCGGTTCCTACGCCTCCCGCCGATTGTCCTTGCCCGCACCGGCCATGGCCTCCGGGGCGCAATGGCTGGCGGGTGGTGCCATGGGCATGGTGGTGGCGCTGTGGGTGGAGCCGGTGGGGGCGATGGCGCAGGCCAGCCTGCGTTCGTGGATGGCCTGGGTGTACCTGCTGGGCCTGGGCACGCTGGTAGCGCTCAATGCCTATCTGTGGTTGCTGCAGAACACCTCGGCGGCGCTGGCGGGCAGCTATTCCTTTGTGAACCCGGCGGTGGCCTTGCTGGTGGGCGTGGTCCTGGGGGGTGAACATGTCACGGGCTGGGTGTATGCGGCGTTGCCGCTGATCGGCGCAGCCTTGGCCTTTATCCTGTATGGCGCAGCGCTGGAGCGGCTTCTGCGGCGTTTTCGGGAAAGGCTGCCAGGGGTGCAGCGCTGGAAGGTGCGGCCGCCAGCCGCCTGACGGATGGGTGGGGGCGCCCGGGGTGTGACCGGGCCGCGCAGACGGCGTATGCTGTCACCAGCAACACATCCCAGCCCAAGGAACACCATCCTCTATCGATTCA
>DMZZ01000177.1:0-727 GCA_003484805.1 Comamonadaceae bacterium
CGTGTGCGCCACAATGCCGCTGGCGGGCTGGACCTGTTCCCGCACCAGGGCTCGGGCGTGCTCACCTCCACCGTCTGGGGCGATGGCGTGGTCGATCACCCGGCGGGCCAGACCATTGCGCACGGTGATGTGGTGCGCTTCATCGCGTTTTCGGAGTTGATGTGAGCAAGATAACGGTGCGCTATTTCGCCTCCATCCGCGAGGCCGTGGGGCAGGGCAGCGAGGCGGTCGAAACCGCCGCCACGACGCTGGGAGCGCTGCGCGACGAGCTCATCGCGCGCGGCGGCCCGTATGCCGCCAGCCTGGCGCGCGGCCGGGCCGTGCGCATGGCGCTCGACCAGGTGCTCAGTGACGAGTCTGCCGCCCTCGTGGAAGGGGCGGAAGTGGCGTTCTTCCCGCCAGTGACCGGGGGGTGAACCTTCGTCCGGGGTTAGGGAAAGTCCCGCCCTGAAGATTGTTCCGTGCGCGTTTGAAAAAACATCCACGGGCCGCGGTTCCCATTTGCCGGGCGGTCCTTTAGGCTTGCGCCCCTGGGCCTGTACGCGGGTCCTGGAACACGCTCCACGGTCCGCGCCCTCGTGACAGGTCTGGCAAGGCTGCCGCCGTGGTGGAGTGAAGCAGTGCGCGCGGGAGCCAGCCCGCCATCAACCTGATGCGGTCGGCCCATGCGAATCCTCGATCTTGCCTTTCTCCCGGCGGCCTGGCTGTTGCGCCCTCTGGGCCTGCA
>DMZZ01000177.1:855-1544 GCA_003484805.1 Comamonadaceae bacterium
GGTGCCTGGCCGGGGCGAACTGGCGCAGGCCGGGCAGTATCTCGAATCCATGAACGAAAACTTTTCAGGCCTGGTGGGAACCGTGCGCAACCAGGCGGTGCATGTGGCCCAGGCAGGTACGTCCCTGACCGAGAGCATGCAGGACCTGTCGCAGCGCACCGAGGCCCAGGCCGCCAGCCTGGAGCAGGCCAGCGCCAGCATCGTGGCGCTCAGTGAATCGGTGCAGGCCACGGCGCAGCGGGCCAAGGAAGTGGATGCGCTCACGCGCCGTGTCCGTGCCGAGGTGGATGCAGGCGCCGGGGCCATGGAGACCGCCGTGTCCGCGATGGGCGAAATCGCCACAGGTTCGCGGCGCATGGGCGAAATCGTCAATGTGATCGATGGCATTGCTTTCCAGACCAACATCCTGGCGCTCAACGCCGCGGTGGAGGCAGCGCGGGCCGGAGAGAGCGGGCGGGGCTTTGCCGTGGTGGCCAGCGAGGTGCGCACCCTGGCGCAGCGCAGTGCCACTTCGGCCCGCGAGATCCGTGCCCTGATCGAGCGCGCCGGGAACCAGGTGGACACGGGGGTGGCACGCACGGATGCCGTCAAGAACCATCTGCGCACAGTGGTGCAGGGGGTGCGCGAGGTGGCCGACGGCCTGAATGCCATCGCCGGGGCCAGTGACGAGCAAAGCATGACCCTGAGAG
>DMZZ01000177.1:1557-3094 GCA_003484805.1 Comamonadaceae bacterium
GGGTGGAACAGAGGGGCCTGGCGGCTGCAGCCCAGGAGTTTCACGACCCCGCGGGCGCGTTCCGCGATCGTGACCAGTACATCTTTGTGTTTGACCGGAAAGGCGTCTACCAGGTGTTTGGCTCCACACCCGAGCGGGTGGGGAAAACCGTGCACGATGTTCCTGGCCTGGACGGTGCCCTGGTCCTGCGCGAATTTTTTGCGGCGGCCCAACGCGGGGGTGACTGGGTGGATTACGAGGTGGTGAACCCGGTCACCGGCGCCGTGGATGAAAAAACCTCTTTCATCCTTCCGCTGGGCACCGACCATGTGATCGGCTGCGGTGTCTTCAAGCCCAAGGGGGGCTTCAGCCTGCAGGTGCAATAAACCTCAAAACCGCAGTTGACCGCTTGTTTTTCTTGGAAAGTTCTTATGGCAGTTGACTTCCTGGGCCTCTTTGCGGTTCACCGTGTGGGTGAAAGCGCTATGCGCCTGCCAGCACCGCGCTCAACGCGCCATGCGGCGTTGCTTCTCCTTGCGCACAGGAGTGCGCTGCGTCGTCGCGCCTTGCCTGGCACGCCGATCACGGCACTGGCAGGCACATCCAACTGCGGTTTTTAGGATAAATGCGGTTTCAGGATGGTGGATCGGCTTCAGCATGAACATCTATGGGACCAGCTGCGGGCACGGCCAATGCAGCAACTCGGCCAGCCGCGTCGTGACCCAGCTGGCTTCCACGATGGAGACGCCCGCGCCCTCCGAGCACAGCCCGGCATGGATGCGCCGCAAGATCTCGGCCTCTGACGGTGCCTGTACGTGGTACAGCGTCTGTGCGTGCTCCACCAGGTGGCTGGCCAGGTCTTCACACAGTTCGTAGCGCTGGCGCACGACCTCGGCGCGTTCGCGCAGGCGTCCCCGGGCGTCGCTGTGCACCGCGATGAAGGAGGGCGGGATGAGAATCTGGTTGTCGTCGCTCACTGGGTAACCTCCGTGCTGCGCACTGCGGTGCGAGCTTGCTTGGGAGCGGCCCGGCGCCCGCTCATACGGTCAGTCGGGCGTGAACCGGCGCTCGAAGCGTTCCTGGTCCTGCGGCAGTTCAAACGTCACCAGCTGCCCCATTTTCTGGTCGGCCAGGCGGCAGGCGGCAAACAGGGTGGCTTTGCCGGCCAGGTCGTAGTCGGGCAGGTGGATCAATGCGTAGGGGTAGGGAACGAACAACTGGTGCGCGAAGACCGTGCGCTGCTCGTTGCGGGGCGACGGATAGAGCTGGTATCGGTCGGTGGTGATTGTCTGGGTGGCCATCTTCAGGGTTTAAAGTGCAGGCTCATCGTAGCGACAATCCTGTTGATTTGAGAAAGGCTTTCATGGCGCGCACAAAGAATGAATGGGCCACCAAGGTTCTTGCACTGGTCCAGTCGGGCAACGTGGACGCGGCCAAGGCGCAGATCAAGGTGGCGCCCACCGTGGGGGACATCACCCGGCTGCAGTCGCTGCTGGACCAGTTGCCCTCGACCCCCGCCCTGCGGCAACTGCAGGCCTTCGTGGAAGAAGAGCGCGCC
>DMZZ01000176.1:0-4635 GCA_003484805.1 Comamonadaceae bacterium
AGTGGGTGACGGGCGTGGCCGCCTCGGTGGCCACAGCGCACGGCACCGACCCCTATGCGGCCGTGATGCTGACCATTGCCAGCCTGCTGGCGGCGGGGGTGCTGGCGTTCAGGTGGCTGCCGGCGCCAGCGCATTGACGGGCGCCCGGCCCTGTGGCCCCACACGCCACCACTGCAGCACGCCGAACAGCAGCTCGAACAGCACGAAGCCCAGCACCACGGCATTGGCGCCCTGCACCACCGCATAGATCACCCAGGTGGAAAACAGGAGACGCGCCACACCATCGAGCCGCCCCAGGAGCACCGTGGGCGCCACAATGCGCGCGATGGACCACACCACGATCACCGAGCCCATCAGATTGGCCAGCAACATGTGCGCGGGCTCCAGCGGGTGCAGCTCGCCGGGCAGCCCCAGAGCCTGGCCCAGCGCGCCCAGCTGGGTGTAGAGCAGGGCAAACGTCCAGGGCAGCGCAAAGGGCCAGGTGATGAGCAGGTCGTACCACCCGCTGGCACGCACGATGCGCAGGTAGCCGGTGGAGGAGAAGGCAGAAAAGGCCATGGCAAAAAATCCGGAGTGAATGAAGCCCCGAGCTTCCACCCTGAAGTAAGCTTCAGGGTCAAGCAGTTTTTGGAACAAGGGAGCCCCCATGCAGATCGGTGCACTGGCCGCCGCCTCGGGCCTGAGCCGCGAGGCGCTGCGCTTTTACGAACAGCAGGGGCTGATCCGCGCCCGGCGCCTGGACAACGGCTACCGCGACTACCCGGCCGAAGCGGTGGCGCTGGTGCAGTACATCCGCACCGCGCAGCAGCTCGGTTTCACGCTGGCGGAGATCGGCGACCGCCTGCCCGGCATCTGGGACGCACCCGACCCCGGCCCCGCGCTGGCGCAGGTGCTGGCGGCAAAGCTGCAGGAGATCGACACGCGCATCACCGCGCTGCAGGCGCTGCGCCAGACTCTGGCCGAGCGGGTGGCGGCAGACTGCCCGCTGCGGGCAGCAAAAAATTCATGAAAAACAGGGCCTAATGCTTGGCGCCCTTTACCCAAAAACGCTGAAAGCTATTATTTCAATAGCAAAAAACCACCAGCCCGGCGTCAGCCTAAAAACCGCAGTTGGATGTGCCTGCCAGTGCCGTGATCGGCGTGCCAGGCAAGGCGCGACGACGCAGCGCACTCCTGTGCGCAAGGAGAAGCAACGCCGCATGGCGCGTTGAGCGCGGTGCTGGCAGGCGCATAGCGCTTTCACCCACACGGTGAACCGCAAAGAGGCCCAGGAAGTCAACTGCCATAAGAACTTTCCAAGAAAAACAAGCGGTCAACTGCGGTTTTGAGCGTCAGTGCAAGCGCCCGAACCCGGCTTCCGCCCAGGCCGTTGCGCGGTCGACGGTGAGCTGGAAACTGGGCGGCACCGGCACCCGCGCCAGTTCTTCGCCCAGGGCGTTGTGCGCGCTCAGCGTGGCGGTGGCGCCCTCTTCATCCGGCACGATGGCCAGAGCCACACGCAGGCGCTCGCCCTGCACGGTGATGGTGACGTTCTTGTGGAGCCGGGCATGCAGTTGCTGCTCGTGGCGGCGCAGCACCTCGCTGGCGGTCTTGACCAGGGTGTTGAAGGCCGACATGTCGAGCGGCTTGGGGTTCTTCTTGTCCCGCCCCATGGTCCACGGCCCGACCAGCGCGGGCTCCGACTCCCCCTGCAGTGTCATCGCCACCGCCCAGCCATCGTCATCTTCGTTCTTGATGACCTGCGCCGTCCAGCGCCCGTCGCTCCACCGGCGGGGCTCCTGGATGGAGGTGGGCGTGTCGGGGGTGTCTGGGGTATCGGTCATGGGCGCTGCGGCAAATCAGGGAAAAGGCGCAGAGCATACGGCGGATTGGTTCACTCCACCCCTGAACGCCTGGCGTGAGCACGCCGCAGGCGGCAACCATGCCACCTTGGGATGGCCCTTGCGCATAATGGCCCGCAGAATCCACTGATCTGCCGCCCATTGCATCCACCCGGCAAAGGAAGGCCAGAGCCAAAAACCCGGAGACAAAATCATGCAGCTCTACACAGCGCCCCGCGCTCCCAACCCGCGCCGCGTCACCATGTTCATCGCCGAGAAGGGCATCACCGGCATCACGCAGGTGGCCGTGGACCTCAACGCCCAGGAGCACAAGGGCGACGCCTTTCGCGCCAAGAGCCCGCTGGCCAAGGTGCCCGCGCTGGAGCTGAAGGACGGCCGCATCCTCACCGAAACCCGCGCCATCTGCACCTGGCTCGAAGGGCGATTTCCCGAGCCCAACCTGATGGGCCGGGATTCTGAAGAGCGCGCTTTCATCGAAATGGCCGACCGCCGCATCGAGTGGTATCTGTTCGCGCCCATCGGGCAGTGCATTCGCCACACCCATCCGGGTCTGGCTGCGCTGGAGCAGCCGCAGTTTCCCGAGTTCGGCGCCTCCGAGGGCCGCAAGATGCGTAACGTGGCCCGCTGGCTCGACAGCGAACTGGCGCACCAGCCCTATGTGGCGGGCGAGCGCTTCACCATCGCCGACATCACGGCCTTCTGCGCGCTGGAGTTCGCACGCGGCCTGATGAAGTTTCAGCCCGGCGCCGAGGACATGCCGCACCTGCAGGCCTGGCGCGACCGCATCGCCGAGCGACCCAGCGCCCGGGCGTTCTGAGGTTCTGAATCAGAAAGGGAAGCGCAGGGTGAAAACGGTCAGTCCGCCTTCCGATGCGGCGGACACCTCGCCCCGGTGTGCGCGCAGGATCGCCTGCGTGATCGCCAGGCCCAGCCCCGTGCCCTCGCCCGAGGCGTGCTGGCGCGAAGGGTCGGCACGGTAGAAGCGCTCGAACAGGCGCGCCAGATGCCGCGCGGGAATGGTGTCGCCGGTGTTCTCCACCCGCAGCAAGAGCTGCCCCTCCTGGCGCACGATGGCCACGCTTACCCGGCCGCCCTGCGGGGTGTGGCGCAGGGCATTGGACAGCAGGTTGTTCAGTGCCCGGCGCAGCATGAGCCGGTCGACCTGCACCACGCCTTCGCCCGTCAGCGTCAGGGCGATGCGCCGCTCATCGGCCAGCGCCTCGTAAAAGTCAAACAGGTCGCGCACCTCGCGCGCCAGGTCCACCGGCTCGCCATGCACGATGGTCAGGCCGTTCTCGGCCTTGGCCAGAAACAGCATGTCGGCAATCATGCGCGCCAGGCGTTCAAACTCTTCAGCGTTCGATTCGAGGATGGCGCGGTAGCTGTCGGCATCGCGCGGGCGGCTCAGCGCCACCTGCGTCTGCATCATCAGGTTGCTGATGGGGGTGCGCAGCTCATGGGCCAGGTCGGAGGAAAAGTCGGACAGGCGCCGAAAGGCCTCTTCCAGGCGCTCAAGCATCTCGTTGAGGGTGGCGGCCAGATCGGCCAGCTCGGCGGGCACGGCCTGCGCGGGCAAGCGCCGGTCCAGGCTGTGCGCCGTCACGGCGGCCGCCTGCTCACGCATGGCTCTCAGCGGCGCAAGGCCCCGGCGCGCCGCAGACCAGCCCAGCAGCCCCATGAACAGCACCGCACAGGCCACAAACAGCCACAGGCTGCGCTGCAAGGTGCGCAGGAAGGCATCGTGGTGCCCGCTGTCAATGGCCATGGCCACCTGCACCTGGCTGGCCATGGCGGTCGGAAAGGTGGCCGCCAGGCCCCGGTAATTGCGCCCGTCCTGCGTCCAGGTCCACAGCGGCGCCGAAGCCAGGTCCGCCACCGGCCACAGGGTCGGCCACTGCGCACCGGGCGTGGCCAGCAAGACCTGCTGGTCTGGCCCCATCACCCGGACCACCAGGTCATGGTGCGCCAGAAAGGCCTCGCCCAGCGGCACCGCGAGGCGTTCGAGTTGCGCGGGCGTTCCCACCTGCGCGATCAGGTGCTGGGCATGCTGGAGCTTGCCGGTGAGTTCAGCCCGGTCCAGTTCCTCGAAGTGACGCTCGATCGCCACCCCCACCAGCCACCCCAGCACCAGCAGCACGGCGCCCGAACCCATGGTGAAGAGCAGCGTGAGCCGCGCCGTAAGGGAGAGGCGCGAGATCATCCTAAAAACCGCAGTTGGATGCGCCTGCCAGTGCCATGATCGACGTGCCAGGCAAGACGCGACGAGGCAGCGCACTCCTGTGCGCAACGAGGAACAACGCCGCATGGCGCGCCGAGCATGGTGCTGGAAGGTGCATAGCGCTATCACCCAAAAGGTGAACTTTCCAAAGAGACGCAAAGCAAGTGTTCACGGGGCCTCTCCAGGGATTGCAAGCGGTCAACTGCGGTTTTTAGGATCTTGGGCAATCGGGCGCCTCCAGCACATAGCCCATGCCGCGCACGGTGCGGATCAGCTTGGGCTCGAAGGCATCGTCCACCTTGGCGCGCAGGCGGCGCATGGCGACCTCGATGACGTTGGTGTCGCTGTCGAAGTTCATGTCCCACACCTGCGAAGCGATCAGCGAGCGCGGCAGCACCTCGCCCTGGCGGCGCAGCAGCAGCTCGAGCAGGGCGAACTCCTTGGCGGTGAGTTCGATGCGCTGGCCGGCCCGGCTGACGCGGCGACGCAGCAGGTCGAGCTCGAGGTCGGCGGCGCGAAGGGCGGTGGATTCCATCGCGCCCTTGCCCCGGCGCAGCAGCGTACGCACGCGCGCCA
>DMZZ01000347.1:0-4925 GCA_003484805.1 Comamonadaceae bacterium
GGGTGTGTCGTGGGCGGAACGACGTACTTGCCCATGGAGATGGTGGTCTTTGCAATCTGGAGCATTCAGGATCGCAGGCTGAAGATGGAACCTGCGTGAGCATCAAGGGACTCGGTGGGCTGCAGCTCTACAGACCCACTGGGCGACAAAGGTCGCAAATGGCAACCTGCAGGGGGAGGCTTGCGCCTCGGGGCAGGCGTTGCGGTGACTGCGCGCGTCAAGAGCGGTGACTGCAACGCTGCGAAGTATAACCTATTTTGCATTTTATTTTTATTTAATATTCAATTTGGTTTTAAAGTGCGTGCGGGCGGCGCCCTGCGTGTTGTCAGCAGTGGGCGAAGGCCTTCGGTTCAAAAATCAAACCGCACACGGCCGTTGGACAGCGTGACCCGGTCGCATGTCGTGTGGCAGTGCCACTGTTCGTACCGGCCCTCGGCGGTGAGCATGGTCAGGCTGCGTGGGTCAAACACGGCGGCGCACACATGCGCCGGGGCGCGGACCGAGGCATAACGGATCCACGCCACGTTGCCCGCGTCGCGCACCATCGCGCCCAACTTCTGGGTTTCGGTGTAGTCACTGGGGTGCTGCCAGTGTGCTTCGGCCTGGGACCAGGGGGGCGATTGCAGGTCAATGGCCCGGCCTTGCACGGCGGCTTCGTACAGGGAGTGGTCGGTGTAAAGGTGCTGTTGCACAAGGCCCACGCTGTCCAGCAAAAAGCGCTGGCGNNCCGCGCCGTACCAGATGCCGGGCATTTGCTGGCTGCGGAACCGGGAGCCCGTGGGGGGCAGGTAGCGAAAGGGCGCGGCGAGCAGGTAATGCGTACCCAGTGCTTCGGGCGGCAATGGCGGCTTGCTGTCGTCCAGCATGTGTTCCAGCAGGTCCTGCTCGGCGGCGGAGTCCACCAGCCGCATGGTGGCCGCGATGTGCTGTGTTTCGACCATGCGAAACGCGTGCATCGACAGTTGCTGCGTGTGCTCCTGAATCCAGCCAGGGTTCCACGGCGTGGGGGTCATCACGCAGCGGCCCGCATGCCATCCAGGTAGGCCAGGGCCGTGACCAGGCCCGTGGGGGTTTCGATCAGTGCGGCGGGCATGCCGTTCAGGGCCTTGTTGTGGCTGCGCAGCCAGCCAAGGCGTTTTTGAGCGTCGGCCCCCACCAGCGGGTCCAGCGAGCGAAACAGGCGCACCACCAGCAGGGCCAGTTGGCCTTCCTTGGAAAGTGGGTCGATGCCCCGCGCACCGCCGGCAATGCGGCTGATGCTGGGTTCGCTCAGGCCAATCACGCGCGCCAGGGCGGCATTCGAGAGGTGCAGTTCTTGCGCGGCACGGATGGTGGCCTTGCCCAACACCATCGATTTGTCCGGGGCCGGGGCTACATGGGGCAACATGGAGGACTCCTGTGTTTCTTGAGAAAGAATATAGCACTTAGGACGAATAATTGCATGCAATGGCATGGCCGCTATACTCGTCGGCGCAATGACAGCATCCTTCTCCGGCATGCGCCTGCCCGTTTCCCTGCGTCCGCTGGCGTATCTGTGGCTGGCCACCCTGGCCGCCTGTGGCAGCAGCCCGCCGAGCGCGCCCACCGCCGTCCCTGAACCCACGGCAACCACCACCGCCACGCATCCCATCAAGATCGGTGTCGCCCTCGGTGGCGGCGCGGCCAAGGGGTTTGCGCACATCGGCGTCATCAAGATGCTGGAGACCAATGGCTTCGCGCCAGCCGTGGTGGCGGGCACCAGCGCGGGCAGCGTGGTGGGGGCGCTGTATGCCAGCGGCATGAATGCGTTCGAGCTGCAGGAAAAGGCTGTGGCGCTGGACGAGGCCAAGATCCGCGATCTGCAAATTTCCTCTGGTGGTTTGGTGCTGGGCCAGAAGCTGGAAGACTACGTGAACGAGCAAGTGCGCCGCAAGCCGCTGGAGCAGTTGGCCAAGCCCTTCGTGGCAGTGGCGACGCGGCTCGAAGACGGCGAGCGCACGGTGTTCGCGCGGGGCAACACGGGGCAGGCGGTGCGGGCTTCCAGCAGCATTCCGGGCGTGTTCCAGCCGGTCACCATCGGCAAATTCCACTATGTGGACGGCGGCATCGTGAGCCCGGTACCGGTGGACGCGGCGCGCCAGCTCGGCGCCGACGTGGTGGTGGCGGTGGATATTTCCAACAAGGCGCGGGGCCAGTCGCCCGCCCACATGCTGGGGGCGCTGGGCCAGTCGATTGCCATCATGGGCCAAAAGCTGGGGCAAGCCGAACTGGCGCGCGCCGATGTCATCGTCCGCCCGCAGGTGCTGGACATGGGCCCGGTGGATTTCAACCAGCGCGCCAGCGCCATCATGGAAGGCGAAAAAGCCGCCATGGCCGTGATGCCGCAACTGCGCGAGCGCGTGGCCCAGTTGCAGGCCGAGCGCGCCCAGGCGCTGCGCCTGGCGCAGCAGAAGGCAGCCGAGGCGGAGCACCAGGCCTGCCTGGAAAAACGCTCGCGCCTGCAAAAGCTGGCGGGCATGGCGGGGCTGGATGGCGCCTGCACTCCACCCTGACGTACGGCAGGGTGGCGTTCACCGCAGCCGGGCGGGCAGAGCAGGGCGGATGACCGGCCCTACTACCTGGGAGCCTGTCGGACTTGGAAATCGTCGGCTGCAAATCGGCCGCAGCGGTCTATTTTTCACCGTTTTTTGCCCCATAGCCGGGCTATGAGGCTGCAAATCCGGCAAAAACTGGCCTCGCTGGGGCCGATTTTCGCTATTGACGCTCCAAGTCCGACAGGCTCCTGGGCATGACAGATTTCGTGCAGTCACACGCGACGTGGAAACATCTGCTAACATGAAATGGCGCCTTGTCGGGGGCCAGCGTTTGCCGTGTGAACCTACCGAAACATGCAGGAGTGACAGACCCATGCCCGACGCCCAGTTCGATGCGCCTCTGTTCATCAAAGAAATTCTTGAAACGGCGGTGGATATCGCCAAGACACCGTTTTTCTTCAACGATGGCGGCTCGCCAACGTATCTGACCCAGCCGCCTGCGGGCGTCAGACCCATCGAGCCAGCGGCCACCAACCCGGCGCTGGCGATGGGCAATGAGTACATCGTGGCCCAGGTGCTGGGGGTCAAGCCCACGCCGCCGTACGGCATCGAAACCCAACTGGGTTTTGCAGCGCCGCAGGTGGCGTTCTCGCCCCTGTGGGCCACACGGGAGGTGGCGGCAGCCTTTGGCATCACGCTGGTGGAGCCAGGGCAGGGCGTGCGGCTGAGCAGCCCGGTGACCGAGTTGCAGCAGATTGAATACGAATACGGTGTGTTCGCCGGGCATTGGTCGCCGTACCAGGGCACCGGCAACACCTTGCTGAGCGTGGTGTGTACCGATCTGGAGCACCACGACTTTCCGCATGTGTTTGTCTCCACCGATCCTGTGCAACCGCTGGTGATTTCGGTGGGACGCTACTGGCCCGGGCTGGGCAAGATCCGGCTGGCGGACTTATGGGTGCCGCGCGGCAGCGCCCTGTATATCCCGCCCCAGCCGGCCCGCAGCCAGCCCGAGTGCATCGACCTGCACAACAACCGCAACTCGGCGCGCGCCTGCTGGGGCGACATCCGGCAGGGCAGCATCGTCACGCACACGCTGCTGCAGAAAGACGGCGGGTTTTTCTATTGGTACTGGAACGCCATCGCCACGGAGCATGGGCAACCCGTTGCCATCCGGTGACAAATTCGGCCATCGACAAGGAGAAATGCATGTCCTACATGGGTGAACTGAGCAGCGAGAGCGCGGTATACCGCACCCTTCTGGAAACGACCAAGGCCATCCCCTGGAAAATCGATTGGGCCACCATGACGTTTGCCTACATTGGCCCCCAAATCGAGGCGCTGCTGGGCTGGAGCCCTGAGAGCTGGATGACCGTAGAGGACTGGGCTACGCGCATGCACCCCGATGACCGCGAGCAGGTGGTGAATTTCTGCGTCGCGCAATCCCAGGCCGGGGTGGATCACGAAGCGGACTACCGGGCGCTCACCAAGGACAACGGCTATGTGTGGATCCGCGACGTGGTGCACGTGGTGCGCAACGAACGGGGCGAAGTCGAGGCGCTGATCGGCTTCATGTTCGACATCACAGAACGGAAAAAAACCGAAGAGAAGCTGATCGCCCTGCAAAAGGAACTGGAGGCGCTGTCGTTCAAGGACGGGCTGACGAACATTGCCAACCGGCGTCGGTTCGATGTCAGCCTGGAACTGGAATGGGCAAGCGCGCGCAGCAACGGCCAGCCGCTGTCCATCCTGTTGTTCGATATCGATTTTTTCAAGCAATACAACGATCTGTACGGGCATGTCCGGGGCGACCGGTGCCTGATCGACATCGCGCAAACGCTGAGCCTGGCCCTGGATGGCCCGCGCGACATGGCGGCGCGCTACGGCGGAGAAGAGTTCGTCGTGCTGCTGCCGCAAGCCGATGCCTCTGTCGCGCTGAAGGTGGCCGAGCGCTGCCAGCGGCTGATTCAGAAACAGGCGATTCTCCATGCCCAATCGCCGCACAACCAGCGCATCACTGTCAGCATCGGCGTGGGCACCATCGTTCCGCACGGCGAAACGAAGCCGTCCAGCTTCATCGAAGCCGTGGACCAGCAACTGTATGCAGCCAAGAAGAACGGTCGCAACCGTATCAAGGTGATGCAACCCGTTGCCTGAGGGCAGCCATGGAATGAAGCCTGCACGGATGCGGGAGACGGGCGGAGTCAGATATCACCTGACGCCTTGTCTATCTGATTGAAAAAAATATGATGTTTAACCAGTACCTGAATCCGTGACGTCAGATCAAATAGTTCCAATTTTTTTCAATTAAATCAAAGACTTAGGTTTAAAATCCGGCCCACCCAGCAGGTGAGCCAGCCATGACCGATTTCATTATCAAGAAACTGCCCTACGACCTCAGCTCCAACGCCG
>DMZZ01000003.1:0-9045 GCA_003484805.1 Comamonadaceae bacterium
CTTGCGTCATATGCTGAGTTACGCACTCATAGCCCGTCTGGGACTGTGCCCTTGCTGCGGCCGCATCGGCACGAGTGAAAAGTTACTTTTATGACACAGTAAGACTAGGAGTACTGCCTCGTTCACGCTTCACGCGTATCGACCTTCCCACCGATGCAGGCATTCAAGACGTGTTTCGGTTTCTCGCCAATGACCAGGCCAGAACAGAAGCCATCGCCGCCGAGGTGCGTGATGCCGTCGGACAGGGACGCAAGGTGCTGGTACTGACCGAACGCACGGAACACCTCGATGCCATCAAGGCGGAGCTCGAAGGCCTGCTCCCGGTAACGTTCGTCTTGCACGGTCGAATGTCGAAGAAGCAGCGATCGGCACTGGTGGCAGACCTTGATGCACTGCCGCCCGATGCGCCGCGCGTTCTACTTTCGACTGGGAAACTGGTTGGCGAGGGCTTCGATCACCCGCCGTTGGACACGCTGGTCCTGGCCATGCCAGTTTCCTGGAAAGGCACCCTTCAGCAGTACGCCGGGCGCCTGCACCGAGAGCACGCCTGCAAGGCCGATGTGCGGATCATTGACTTCGTGGACACCGGCCACCCGGCGCTACTGCGGATGTGGGACAAGCGGCAGGCTGGTTACCGGGCGATGGGATACCGATTGGGTGGCAACGTGGCCGTGACCGAATGACATTCGCAAGTTCCTACTCCAACCCGCAGCAGCCCTCGCCAGTGCTTATAAGCTCGGGAGGCCAGTCAGCACTTGGTCAACCGCCTGCTACCATAATGTGAAATCACAACCCTTATTCGGTTGGGATTTTTTTGCCTGTTCCCCCAGCGTTGGCGCGGTTTCGCGCCTTGACGTCTTGTGTACGCCCCGCCCAAAGTCGACGTTCCCGACGCACTTTCCGCCGTTTTTCTCTCTCTGTTCTCTGCTGCCCACCACGCTGTTGGCCATCTCCCATTCCAGGATCTCTGGCAGCGAAAACCGGAGGTGCCCACCAGCATCAGGTGTGGAACGCGTTTGCGATTGCGCTCGGCCTGATCGCGGAAGAGGTGGATGGAGATCGATGCTGCTTCGGCAATTTCTTTGGCGGTGAAATAGTTGTCTTCAGCCTTGGCATAGAGGCCCTGCGCCGCTTCTGGCGCTTCCGGCTTGAAGTCCCGTTTGATGCCGAGCAGTGTCATCAGATGCTGCGCGCTGCTGTGTTCGAACTCGAGGACGTCGGCGTCGTGATAACGGACGTGGCGGAACAGCTTGTGCCAGACCGGCCCTTCGCCATCAATCCGCCAGCGCCGCAGCGTCTTGAGACTGACCTGCCAGCGGTCGGCCACATGCTTTTCGGTCATCACGGGGTAGCGCACCCTTCTCTCCTGAACAGATGACCACATGACAACGCTGTTCACCGTAGAAGCCAAGCTCGGTCTTCGCTGATCACCCGGCAACTGTCTCCGCAATCAACACATCGGCCGAGATACCCAGGCTCTTGTGCAGTCTGCGGATCATGGCCAGCGTCAGCGGGCGCTTGCGGCTCAGGACTTCGTAGACGCGGTTGCTTTTGCCAATGATCGGCTCAAGATCTTTGACGGACAGACCGCTCTGATCCATCCGGAACTTGATGGCTTCCACCGGATCTGGCGCGGTGATGGGCACGTGCTTGGCCTCGTAGGCTTGCACCAGCGTGGCCAGGATGTCCAGGCGATCGCCCTCCGGCGTGCCCAGATCAGGGTCAGATTCCATCAAGGCCGAAATCTCTTTGAGCGTGGCCTTGTAGTCTGCTTCGGTGTGGATAGGGCGGATGTCCATGTTTTCCTCCGTGGCCGGTCAGGCCATTTCAACGGTTTCTGCGTCCACTGCGTCGTACTCCTTGTGGGTGCCGACGAACTTCACGTAGACGATCTGCAACTTGTATGCAACGGCCACGATCAGCCGGTAGTCATTGCCTTTGATGTTGAAGACCACGCGACGGTTCTTCAGCACGCTGGCGCTGCGGTACTGCGCCTTGATGTCGGCGGGCTGGCTCCAACTCGCACTGGTGGCCTCCTCGTACCAAGCCTTCAGCGGCTGCTCGGCGTCGGGGTGGCGCTCCCAGAAGGCCCGAAGGGTAGACACGGCAATCACTCGCATGGGTCGAAGTGTAGTCCCAAAATGGGACTTCAGCAAGTAAAATCCAGGCCGGGCGGCTGATCACTGCGTCCAAGAATGGGTGTGAAGGGGTGTGTTTATGGTTTGCGACCTGGCGCAGCGTGCGTCAGCCGGATTTCCGAAACGCTCGTTTCGTACAGGTGGGCACCTACAATGGGGCCGCTTTCATATCTGGTTCAGATGACGGACGCGGGTTCGGTTCCGTGTTCCACCACCATAACCACAAAAATGGCTCCCAAGGGTAACGACTTGGGAGCCATTTTCTTGCGCGACACCTCCGCGCGCCCTGCATCCGTCAACGGCGCCGCGAGCCCCGCTCCAGTAGCCGGAGGACCGCTACCGCTGTGGCCCGTGCGGTGCCCCGGTGGGCATGGGCGAATGCCGTTGTGGTCTCTTGCGCTGCCGCCAGGCGAACGGAATCCCGGGCGAGGTCGGTAGCGGCTGCCAGGCCCTGCTCCATGTCTGCCACACGCTGCGCAGCCCCGGCAGCGCACGCGCGTTCTGCAGCATCGGCAAAGTTGAAGGTGTGCGGCCCCAGCACCACCGGGCAGCCGTAGGCGGCGGCCTCGATGAGATTCTGGCCGCCCAGCGGCGCAAAGCTGCCGCCGAGCAGGGCCACGTCGGCCAGGCCGTAATACAGAGGCATCTCGCCCAGGCTGTCGCCCAGCCACACATCGGCATCCCGGGGTGGCTGTGCCCAGGTGCTGCGCCGTGCCACGCGCAGGCCCGCGCCCTGCAGCAAGCGCTGAACCTCGTCAAAGCGCTGGGGGTGGCGCGGGACGATCAGCCACTGCACGCCCATCATGTTCCTGCCGGGAAGAACATTTGCTTCTGAATTGATAGCTACTGGTGCTTGCTCTGATTGCCCTGGAGGCCATTTTTTCCTTATGGCATCGAGCCACATCGCCTCCTCGCCCTCGCGGCTGCTAGCCAGCAGGACAACGGGGCGATCGATCGCGGCGCGCCATGTGCGGCCCTGCCCCAGCAGATCGGCATCGGGCACCACATCGAACTTGAGATTGCCCAGCACGGCCTGCACGGGCGCTCCCATCGTTCGCAAACGTTCTGCGTCGGCCTCGGTCTGCGCCCAGACGGCCGTGAGGCCCGCGTAGGCGGGCCGTGCCAGCCAGTGCAGGCGCTGGGCCTTGCGCAGGGATTTTTCGTTGAAGCGCGCGTTCGCCAGCACCAGCGGGATACCGCGCTGGCGGCAACCCTCCACCAGATTGGGCCAGACCTCGGTTTCCATCAGGATGCCGATGACCGGGCGGAACTGCCGCAGAAAGCGCGCCACGACTCCGGGCGTGTCCCAGGGCTGCCAGACCTGCACGTCGCCGGGTTGCAGGAGCTTCTCGCCCTCGGCGCGGCCCGTGGCGGTGCCATGCGTGAGCAGCAGGCGCATGCCGGGGATCTGCTCACGCAGCTCCTGCAGCAGGATGGCGGCGGCGCGCGTCTCGCCCAGCGAGACGGCATGGATCCAGACAAAGCTGCCCAAGCCATCGGTGCTGCTGTGGGGCATCAGGCTGTCGATGGGTCGGGGGTAGCGGCCAAAGCGCTCGCCCACAGCCTTGCCGTAGCCGGGCTCGGCCACGGCGCGCCGGCGCAGCTTGCGGCGCAGCAGGGGCTGGGCCGTCCAGGCAAAGGCCGAGTAGAGCCGCAGCGCGAAGTTCGCCATCGGTGCCAGACGGGTCAGTGCGCCGCTGCGCCGACCTGGGCGCCGGGCTTGACGCGCTGCAGCAGCGCGAGCATGGCGGCCTCGATGCGGTGCAGGGCTTCGGGCGTGTGGCCCTCGAAACGCAGCACCAGCACGGGCGTGGTGTTGCTGGCCCGGATCAGCCCAAAGCCGTCAGGCCAGTCCACGCGCAGGCCGTCGATGGTGTTGATCTGGGCGGGCGCGGCGAAGGTGTCAAACGCCAAGGCCTGCAGCTCGGCCGTGAGCCGGTGCGGCTCGCCCTCGGCACACTGCACGTTCAGTTCGGGCGTGCTGAAGCTGCCGGGCAGGCCGTTGAGCACGGCGCTGGGATCGGCATGGCGGCTCAGAATTTCGAGCATGCGGCAGCCGGCGTAGGTGCCGTCATCAAAGCCGAACCAGCGCTCCTGGAAGAAAATGTGGCCGCTCATCTCGCCGCCCAGGGGCGAGCCGACCTCTTTCATCTTCGCCTTGATGAGCGAGTGGCCGGTCTTGTACATTAGCGGCTGGCCGTCGGCTGCTTCAATGGCGGGCGCGAGACGCTGGGTGCATTTCACGTCGAACAGGATGGTGCCGCCGGGCACGCGCGAGAGCACGTCCTGGGCGAACAGCATCATCTGCCGGTCGGGGAAGATGTTCTGGCCGTCCTTGGTGACGATACCCAGGCGGTCGCCGTCGCCGTCAAAGGCCAGGCCCAATTCCGCATCGCTCGCCTGCAGGGCTGCAATCAGGTCGCGCAGGTTCTCAGGCTTGCTCGGGTCGGGGTGGTGGTTGGGGAAGTTGCCGTCCACCTCGGAGAACAATTCAATCACCTCGCAGCCAATGGCGCGAAAGATGTCGGGCGCCGAGGCACCGGCAATGCCGTTGCCGCTGTCCACCACAATCTTCATCGGGCGCGCGAGCTTGATGTCACCTACGATGCGCTCGCGGTAAGCAGGCAACACATCGGCCTGGCGCAAGTTGCCACCGGCCTCGATCTGCCAGCGGTCCTCTTCCATGGTGCGGCGAAGCTGCTGGATTTCCTCGCCGAAGATGGCGCGGCCATTGAGCACCATCTTGAAACCGTTGTAATCCTTGGGATTGTGGCTGCCCGTGACCTGTATGCCGCTCTTGCACAGCGTGCTGGCAGCGAAGTACAGCATGGGCGTGGTACACAGGCCGATGTCGATCACCTCCATGCCCGCCTCGGCCAGACCCAGCATGAGGGCATTGGCAAGCGCAGCGCCGGACAGGCGCCCGTCGCGCCCCACAGCCACCGTGGTCTGGCCTTCGGCGCGGGCGGCGGCTCCAAAGGCGCGGCCCAGGCCCCGGGCGACCTTTTCGTTGATGGTGGAGGGCACGATGCCCCGGATGTCATACGCTTTGAAGATGGCGGGCGAGAGTTGCACGGGTGTTGCTTTCAAGGGGGCATGGAACCGGCGCCGATTGTAGGGGGCGGCCCAAGGGCCGACCGGCCGACCGCCAGGGACATGTCCGGAAACGGCCAGCCACGGCGAACGAGATACCTATCATGACTCCCATGCCCACCCCCCATGTTCCCTTGAACGCCGACCCCGCCAGCGATGATGGCCGCTATCTCGCCCTGCAGGCGAGGGATGCGCGTTTCGACGGGCAGTTCTTCACCGGCGTCACCTCCACCGGCATCTACTGCCGCCCGGTCTGCGCCGTGCGCACGCCCCGGCGCGAGAACTGCCGCTTCTTCACCCTGGCGGCCCAGGCCGAGAGCGCGGGCTTCCGGCCCTGCCTGCGCTGCCGCCCCGAGGTGGCGCCGCATGCGCTGGCGTGGTCGGTGCAGGATGCGTCCAGCATCCTGGTGCAGCAGGCCGTGCGCCTGCTCGACGCCCCTGACGCCTGGGACGGCGGCCAGGGCGCCAGTGCGGCCGATCTGGCCCGGCGCCTGGGCGTGAGCGACCGGCACCTGCGCCGCATCTTCGAGGCGGCGCTGGGCGTCTCGCCCCTGCAATACCTGCAGACGCGGCGCCTGCTGACGGCCAAGCAGCTGCTGACCGACACGCGGATGCCCATCACGCAGGTGGCGCTGGCCAGCGGCTTTGGCAGCGTGCGCCGCTTCAACGCGGCNNTTCGCCGGGCACTACGGCCTCAACCCCACGCAGCTGCGGCGCGCAGACGCTGCCCCGGGCGGCAGCAAGGGCGGCAGCCTGCGGCTGGCCTACCGGCCGCCTTTCGATGTGGCGGCACTGCTGACCTTCTTCGCGCAGCGCCAGTTCGAGGGCGTGGAATGGGCTCAGCCGGGCGAGGCCATGGTGCTGCGGCGCACGGTGCGCCTGCGGGCGGGCAGGCAGGAAACCACCGGCTGGCTCGGTGCGCGCTTCGATACCGCACGCCACTGGGTGCTGCTGGAGACCAGCGACAGCCTCCACCCCGTGCTACCACAGGTCATCGCCCGGGTGCGGGCCATGCTCGACCTGGACGCCGACCCGGCCGCCGTCAACGCCGTGCTGCACAGCGCCTTTCCTGAAGGCGACGGCCTGCGTGTGCCCGGCGCATTCGACGGCTTCGAGCTGGCCGTGCGCGCCGTGCTCGGCCAGCAGATCACCGTGGCAGCGGCACGCACGCTGGGCCAGCGGCTGGTGGAGCGCTTTGGCGAACCCATTGCCACGCCCTGGCCCGAGCTGCGCCGCCTGTTCCCGTCCCCCGCCGTGCTGGCCCGGACCGAGGGCGACGCGCTGGGGCAGCTGGGCATCGTGCGCCAGCGCCAGGCCGCCATCGTGGCGCTGGCGCGCGCGGTGGACAGCGATCAGCTCGCCCTGCACCCGGGCGCCGACGTGGCCGCCACCACGGCTGCGCTGTGCGGGCTGCCCGGCATCGGCGACTGGACGGCGCAATACATCGCCCTGCGCGCGCTGCGCTGGCCCGACGCCTTTCCAGCCGGCGACGTGGCGCTGCACAAAGCGCTGGGCGTGCAGGGGCAGAAGAACCCGAGCCGCGCCGCCACCGAGCTGGCTGCCCCCTGGCGCCCCTGGCGTGGCTATGCGGTGCTGCGGGCCTGGGCGGCGGGTTCCATCAGTGCTCCTTTACTACAAAAAGCGTAGCTGATAGCGCTTACCCCGCCTACGCAAAACCGCAAAATCGTTTCTAATCGACTTTTCGCCATGCAATTCCATCCTTCCACCGTGCAGGCACGCACGGACACCCCCCTCGGCACCGTGCGGCTGGCCGCTTCGCCCACCGGGCTGTGCGGCCTGTGGTTCGACGGCCAGCGCCACCTGCCCGCCCCGCTCGACGGCCCGAGCGCCTGGCCTGAGGCGCCAGAGCACCCCGTGCTACGGAAGGCCACCGAGCAACTGCAACAATACCTGCGCGGCGAACGTCGGCACTTCGACCTGCCACTCGACCTGACCGGCGGCACACCGTTCCAGCAGGCCGTGTGGCAGGCGCTGCAGCGCATTCCGACCGGGCACACCACAAGCTACGGCGCCCTGGGCCAACAAATCGGCAAGCCCACCGCCGTGCGCGCCGTAGGCAGCGCCGTGAGTCGCAACCCGGTGAGTGTGGTCGTGCCCTGCCACCGCGTGCTAGGGCTGGACGGCGGCCTTACGGGCTATGCCGGGGGGCTGGAACGCAAGGCCGCGCTACTGCGCCTTGAAGGCGCCCTGCCCCCTGAGAAGGTGTGAACGAACCCACCATGCCCGCTCATTCCGCCACCAAACCGGTTTCCGCCTGGATCGGTGAATTCATTCTTTTGTCGGCCCTGTGGGGCGCCTCTTTTCTGTTCATGCGCATGGGTGCCTCGGAGTTCGGCCCTCTGCCCACGGCGGGGCTGCGCGTGCTGCTGGCCGCGCTGTTCCTGTGCCCCATCCTGCTCTACCAGGGCCAATGGCCGGCATTGCGCCAGCACTGGAAACCGGCACTGCTGTCCGGGCTGGTGAATTCGGCCATCCCGTTCGCGCTGTACTCCTGGGCGGTGCTGCACATCACCACGGGGCTGGCTTCCATCCTCAACGCCACGGTGCCGCTGTTCGGCGCGCTGGTGGCCTGGGTGTGGCTGGGCGACCGCATCAACCGCCTGCGCTGGCTGGGCCTGGGTATCGGCTTCGTCGGGGTGGCGCTGCTGGCCTGGCGCGCACCGGGGGGCGCGGGCATCAAGTCGGCGTACGCGCCCTGGGCCATCGCGGCCTGCCTGGGGGCCACCACCTGCTATGCCATCGCGGCCAGCTTCGCCCGGCGCTACCTGGTGGGTGCGCCGCCGCTGGCCACGGCCACGGGCAGCCAGCTCGGGGCGGCGCTGGGGCTGTTCGTGCCCATGCTGTGGTTCTGGCCCGCCGCCATGCCGGGGCCCCGCGCCTGGGCCGCCATCGTGGCCATCGCCATTCTCTGTACGGGCATCGCCTACATCCTGTATTTTCGGCTCATCGCCCATGCAGGCCCCAGCCGGGCGCTGGCCGTGACCTTCATGGCCCCGGTATTTGCCGTGTTCTACGGCGCAGTATTCCTGCACGAAGCCATCACCCCCTGGATGCTGGGCTGTGCCGCGATCATCGTGGTCGGAACCTTGTTGTCAACAGGGCTAATCAGGACGCGTGCAACTCCTGCCCGGCAAGCCAAATCGCTCTAAACTTGGCGCATGTCTGCCGCGCCCCCCAGCCCCCCATCCGCCCCATGTCCTGCGGCAGACCTTGACACCCTCCCGGAAAAGCCGACACAACCCACGTACGCCGCTGTCACCGATGCACTGCAGGCCACCCAGGAGCAGATGCGCGCCATCTACCAGGCTCTCCCCGATCCTGCAGGTATCACACGCGTAGCCGACGGCAAGTACCTGGAGGTCAATCCGGCGTTCTGCCGCTTGCTCCAGCTCTCGCGCGAAGAGATCATTGGTCATACCTCCACCGAACTGGGTGTCTGGGCCAGACCGGAAGAGCGCACACGGTTGATCGAAGCGCTGCAGCGCGATGGCATGGTGGACCACCTTCCGATGGTGGCGCAAGGCGCGGCGGGAGAAACTCCGGGCCAGATGTACGCCCGCCCGCTCCAGATCGACGGCGAAGCGTGCCTGATTTTTGTCTTCCACGACACCACCCAGGAACAACGCACACACGGCGATCTGCTGGCCAAGAACGCCGCCCTGGCCCAGGCCGGTCGCATGGCGCGCCTGGGTGCCTGGGAGGATGTGCGCGGCAAGGGACTGGTCTATTGGTCCGACGTTTGTTATGACATCCATGGCCTGCCACGCGACGCCCCGCTGCCACGCAACTACAT
>DMZZ01000005.1:0-3809 GCA_003484805.1 Comamonadaceae bacterium
CATGAATCTGAGTTGAGGGCGGTATAGGAAATTTCAAGTGCACAAAGGCCGGGTCAATAACTCGCCGACCACCTGGATCACGACGATGGATGGGCAGGAAGTCTGCACCATCAAGCGCAAAGACATCGGCGGATGGACCGCTGACTGGACGGACGAGCGCTTGTGGCCGGCACCCTCCCATTTGCCCAAAGCCATGCCGCAGCCCACGCGGTTTTTTGGCGCTTTGGACGACGCCAAGCTCGCGGTGGAGCAAGCGCTGATGGCGTGACCTGCGCTCGGGCCTCGGTAGGCCGGTCGGGCCTATCTTGCGCTATTGTTCTGATAGCTGGTGGCGCAATGTCATCAAGCGCTGCAGCCGAAAATTCACCTGATTAGGTCATATCTCAGATGGCCCTCACTCCCTCTCCCCTTGCGGGAGAGGGTTGGGGAGAGGGGGGAATAAGCATGGCGTCCCAAGACACCCCTCTCCCCCGCCCTCTCCCGCAAGGGGAGAGGGGGTCAATCCCCTGCGCCGCTGCTTGTGCGAAGGCTGATGTCTCCATCTGAGGTATGCACCTAATCAGGAAAATTCATTAAATTTCCCAGGGGTGATGCGGGCGTTGCCTGACGCAGGCAGAGGGCTCAGTGCCCGTCTGCGGGCCTGTTGAAGAAGACATCCAGCACGGCCACCAGGCCCGGAAACTCGGCCGTGAACCGTGTCCGGTTGACGAAATACGCCTCGCAGGCCACCGCGAAAAACTCGGTGGGTGACGTCGCGCCATAAGCATCGAGCCAGGGCCGTGCGGTGCCAAAGCGCTCGGCCTTGATGACGGCTTCGCGGAACTGCGCATAGGCGGGCTCCCAGGCCGCCCACCAGGCCTCGTAGGCTGCGCGGCCGCCGCGTGTGCCCATGAAACCGGCGGGCAGTGGCGGGCAGCCGTTGGGGGGGCCGTTCCTCATGTCGAGCTTGTGCACGAACTCATGCACCACCACATTGCTGCCGTGGCGCGCGGTGTGGGCGGCGTCCTCCACATGCTGCCAGCTCAGCATGATGGGGCCGCGCTCCATGGCTTCGCCGACCAGCACCTCGGTGTAGTGGTGCACCACGCCGGCCTCGTCGCGGCTCTCGCGCCGGGCCACAGCTTCGCCGGGGTGGACCACGATGGTCACGAAATCGTCGTACCAGCCCAGCGCATCCTGCGGATCGCCCCAGTGCAGCAGCGGCAGGCAGGCCTGGGCGGCGATGTCGATGGCCATGGCGTCGGTCACCTCCAGGCCGTGCGCGCCGTGGAACTGCTTGCCGTCCAGGAACAGCGCGCTGAGCGCGCGCAGCTTGGCCTGGTCGGGCAGGGGCAGGGCGGCCAGAAAGGGGTGGCGCTGCAGGGTTTCAAGCCACTGCGTGGCCGGAATGTCGGGCACGGGGGCGAGGGTGGCGCGCAGGCTGCTGCGCAGGCGGTTCCAGAAAGCGGGCATACCGCTACATGGGGGCGATGGCGATGCGTTCCAGCCCCGCAGCGGACAGCCGCAGCACATCGGCGCGCGGGGGGTGGGCGGCGGCGTCCCAGTCGCTCAGCACCACGCGCCGCAGGCCGGGGGCCAGGGCGTGTTCGGCCGGGCGGTGCGTGTGGCCATGGATCAGGGTGGTGGCCTGGGCGGTGTGCAGCCAGGCAATGGCGGCGGGGGTGTCCACGTCGGCATAGGGCGCGCCGGACTGCTTGCGCGCCTCGCTCTCCTGCCGGATACCGCGCGCTTGCGCGCGGCGCTGCGCCAGGGGCTGGGCCAGAAAGCGCTCTTGCCATTCGGCGCTGCGCGCCTGCACGCGAAAGCGCTGGTAGTCCACATCGTCCAGGCACAGTAGGTCGCCGTGGCTCAGCACGGAGCGCTGGCCGCCGAAGCTCAGCACAGTGGGGTCATTCAGGCCGTTGATGCCGCAGTGGCGCAGGAAGGCGTCGCCCGCGAGAAAATCGCGGTTGCCGTGCATGAAGAACACGGGCAGGCGCTGCGCGGCCTGCTGCAGCGCGGCGCAGGCCTGCGCTTCAAAGCTGCCGGGCTCCTGCAGGGCATCGTCGCCCACCCAGACCTCGAACAGGTCGCCCAGGATGAACAGCGCGTCGGCGGGCGTGGTCTGCAGGTAGCTTTGCCACGCCGCCACGGTGGCGGGCTCGGTGGCCTGTAGGTGCAGGTCGGAAATGAAATCGACCGTGCGCCAGTGCGAAGGAGCGGCAAGCTCCTCGAACCGGGGCACGGTCGGGGTCACGGGAGGGGCCGTGTCAGGGGATCAGAGGGCTACAGCCTTTTCGATCACCACGTCGTCCTTGGGCACATCGTCATGGAAGCCCTTGCGGCCCGTCTTGACGGCCTTGATCTTGTCCACCACGTCGGTGCCGCCGACCACCTTGCCGAACACGGCATAGCCCCAGCCCTGGGCGTTGGGGGTGGTGTGGTTCAGGAAGCCGTTGTCGGCCACGTTGATGAAGAACTGCGCGGTGGCCGAGTGCGGGTCGCTGGTGCGGGCCATGGCCACGGTGTAGTTGGCATTCTTCAGGCCGTTCTTGGCTTCGTTCTCGATGGGCGCGTCGGTGCCCTTCTGGTTCATGCCGGGCTCGAAGCCGCCGCCCTGGACCATGAAGCCGGGGATTACGCGGTGGAAGATGGTGTTGTTGTAGTGGCCCTTGTTCACGTAGGACAGGAAGTTCTCCGTGGACTTGGGGGCTTTTTCAGCGTCGAGTTCGAGGGTGATGACACCGTAGCCGGTGATGTGCAGTTCGACCTGGGGGTTGCTCATGGTGTTTTCCTTCAAGAATGGGTTACTTCACCAGCGTGGCGGAAGTGATGGTGACGGGCGTGGTGGGCACGTTCTGGAACGGGCCCTTGTTGCCCGTGGCCACGGCCTTGATCTTGTCCACCACCTCGGTTCCGCTCACCACCTTGCCGAACACAGCATAGCCGTGACCGTCAGGCTGGGGGGCGTTGAGCATGGCGTTGTCCTTCACGTTGATGAAGAACTGTGCCGTGGCGGAATCGGGCACGTTGGTGCGCGCCATGGCAATCGTGTATTTGTCGTTCTTCAGCCCGTTGGCGGCTTCGAGCGGGATCGGGGAGCGCATCGGCTTTTGCGTCATGTCGGCGGTGAAGCCGCCGCCCTGGATCATGAAACCGTCGATCACGCGGTGGAAGATGGTGCCGTCGTAGTGCTTGTCTTTCACATAGGTAAGAAAGTTTTCCACGGTCTTGGGCGCCTTGGCGGGGTCAAGCTGCACGACGATGTCGCCCATCGAGGTGGATAGCTTGACCTTGGGGGCTTCCTGGGCGTGCACNNCCAGCAAGCGCCAGAGTCGAATTTCTTCTGGAAATCATCCAATTACTCCTTCGAAAAATATCTGCCAGCGGTCGCCCCGGCGGGCCCAGAACTGCCGCTTGACGGGCCCGGTGCGGGCGCCTTCGGCCACCTCGCCGAACGTCACCACCATGGTATCGGTGGTATCGGTCCAGCGCAGGTAGGACTTGTCCTTGAGTTCGATGTCCCGGCCGCCCAGCGCACGGGTTTCGGCCTGCAGCACGGTGGACCACTCTGCCAGCGTCTTCTTCTTGTGGCCCTGGAAATCGGGGGCATAAAAGCCCATCAGGCGCTGCATGTCACCGTTGGTCTTGGCGCTGCGCCAGGCATTGAGCACAGCCTCGAACGACTGGCGGTCGGCCTGGACGCTGTGCGGCTGCACCCAGTCCAGTTGCCGGGCAATGACCACGGGCGTGGTGCGCGGCTCCACGGTGCGCAGCAGGCGCTCGAGGTCGGGGTTGGCCAGCGCGACGCAGCCGTCGGTGGCCTGGGG
>DMZZ01000005.1:3822-4447 GCA_003484805.1 Comamonadaceae bacterium
CCGTAAAAGTCGCGCAGCGTGGCCGGGTCGAGGCGGCTGGTGATGAAGTACACGCCCAGCGGGGTGCGCTGGTCGCCTTCGACCACCTTCTCGATACCGAGTTTGCCCACCGAGGCGTAGTAGTCGGCCACCAGCCGCAGGCCCTTGGGGGTGTTCTCGAACAGGTACAGGCGCGAGAGCGCCGCATCGACCGCGATGGCATGGCGGTAGCGGGGCGCCAGTTGCAAGAATTGCGAGGGAATGCTGTGCTCGGCCGGGCGTGCGCGCCGGGCCACCACGCGCTGGCGCGATTCGGTGCGCAGTTCGTCCAGAACCGTTTTGGCGCTGGCGCTGCCGGCCCCAGAGGGGGCGGGCACGTCGCCCAGGCGCTGCAGCGCCCGGGTGCGCGCCGAGAGCAGGTCGCCCAGGGCGAGCTGGGCCAGCTGGAAGTTGGGATAGTCGTTGACCAGGCGCTCGGCGCTGGCCAGGGCCTCGCGGGTGCGGCCTTCGCTGGTGAGCTGAAAGACCTGCAGCAACCGGGTCTCGGCCTGGCCGTCGCGCAGCGGGGGAGTGAGCTGGGTGGTGGCGGCACGCCGTGCCTTGCTCTTGCCAGCCGTTCCCTGCGAGAGCGCTGGCAGGGCCACCA
>DMZZ01000369.1:0-3068 GCA_003484805.1 Comamonadaceae bacterium
CGATGCTGGTGGGGCAGCTGGCGCGCACGCGCGCACCGGCCAGATAGATCGGTACCTGCGGGCCGGGCACGTTGGAGATCACCACGTTGGCCACCTGCGGCATGCGGTCGGCCACCCGGGTCTCGCCGTAGAGAGAGGCTGCCGCTTCCATCAGCCAGGGCACGCCAATGGATGGAAAATCGGTGGGCAGGATGCTTTTCATCTGGCCCATGGTCGTCTTCATGGCGCTGCTGGCTGCACGGATGTGCGCCAGGCGCCGGGCCGGATTGGCCAGGTGCGTGCCCAGGCTGATCAGGCTCATCGAGGCCTGGTTGTCGGGCCGCGTGTCGCCCGACGGGCGCAGCGAGATCGGCACCGCGGCCACCAGGCTTTTGCGCGGGAGTTGCTGGCGTTGCTGCAGGTAACGGCGCAGCGCGCCCGCGCAGAGCAAGAGCACCAGGTCGTTGAGCGTGGCCTCATGCGCCTTGGCCAGCGCCTTGAGTTCCTTCAGCGGCACGCTGGCCGAGGCAAACGCCCGGGTGCAGCCGACCGTGACGTTCATCGGCGTGGCGGGTGCCAGCGTGACATTGCCGCTGCCCTTGCCGAGCAGGGTCCTGATACTGAACGCGCCCCTGGCGGTGCGGGCCACCGTGCCCAGCGTGGCGGGGAGCGCGCGTGCCATGCGCACCACCTGGTCCACTTCGTTGCCGAGGGCGCCGCGCAGCATCTCCGCCATGCCGATCTCGAAGGTCTTGCGCCGCGTGGAGGGTCGCAGCGCGATGTCGCGCGGCTCGGGGCTCAGGTCAAACAGCACGTTGGCCAGTGCCACTGCGGCCTGGCCGTCCACCGCCGCATGGTGTACCTGTGTGTACACCCCCACCTGTTTGTGTCCGCTGGCGCTGCGCGGCAGGCCCTCGATGACATACAGGCGCCACAGGGGCTTGCTGCGGTCGAGCAGTTGCGGATGCAGGGCCGAGATGGCTTCTTCCAGCAGCGTGCGGGCGTCCGGTGTTGCCGTTTCCTTGCGGGGGCGGCTGGGGAGCTTGTGTTCAACGATGTGGTAGGCCAGATCGGGCTCGGCATCCACCCACACCGGGTTGGCCAGGTTCAGCGGCATCCACCACAGGCGCCGGCGCAGGGCCGGGGTGGCGGGCATGCGCGCGGCGTAGTGTCTTCGCAGGTCGTTCACATAGCGGCCCCGGTAGTCGGCAGGCAACTCCAGCAGGACCATGGCGCCCACGTGCATGGGCATTTCGGGTTTCTCCAGGTAGAGAAAGCTGGCGTCCAGGCCTGATAGCTGCTTCAGTGGCATGCGGGTCTCCTTCGGGGCGTTCCGGCGTTACACAGGTGCTGTGGGCTGGAAAGCCATTGTGGAGGAGCGCACCGTATTTGCGTGGTGCCTGCGCGACCGAGTCCCTCAGGGTATGCACCGAGGAAATGCCCCGTTCACACAACGAAACCAGATGGAATGGGCCCTGCCTTTGGCCGCAGTCAGCTGGCAAACCCGTACGCAGCCCCTTCATGCTTGGCCTTGTACATGGCCGTATCGGCCTGTTTGACCAGAGCCTCTGCCGAGTCGCCATCTTGCGGAAAGCGCGCAATGCCGATGCTGAGCTTGATGCTGACCTGGCCGACGAAAAGCTGGCAAGGCGCTTGAATGTGGCTGGCAATCTTTTGGGCCAGATGGCTCACCGACTGCTTGTCGCGCACACCCATGACAAGGACCAGGAACTCGTCGCCCCCGATGCGGCTGACCGTATCGTCGTCACGGGTGTTCTCCTTGAGGCGATCGGCCACCGTCTGCAGCACGGCATCGCCTGCGTCGTGTCCATGCTGGTCATTGATGGCTTTGAATCCATTCAGATCCAGAAAAAACACGGCCAAGGTCAGCCCGTGCCGCCGGGCCTGGGCCAAGCCGTGCTCCAGCCGGTCGTTGAACAGGGAGCGATTCGCCAGGCCGGTGAGGTTGTCGTGGAGCGCCGCACGGCGCGCCACCAGCTCCTGTTCGGTGACCACGGCCAACTGCACTTCCAGGTCCTGGCGTTCACTGACCTCTGCTTTCAGCGCCTGCGTTACGGCCGCCAGCTTCCCTGAGGCGTCCTGCACTTTTTCCTCCACCGCCTGGCTTTTCTGCAAGGCTGCATGCAGCTGGACGGACAGGCCTTCCCGCCCCACCTCGTGCTTGAGTGAGGAGTTGATCGCAGAAAGCTCTGAAGCGCTTTGTTCCACCAGGTCTTTGACATGTTCAGTCGTTCCCAGGACTTTCGTCAGGGTGCGGGCGGCGGCCGCACCCGGGGGAGCGTTGGAGTTGGGGGTCATGACGGGGCCCGTGCTACGAGAATCAGCGCAGATTAGGCGCAGTCGAGACAGCCGTCAGTGCGCCAGCGCACGCAACGGCAGGCACCCCCGGATAGCGTCCACGGTTTGCGGGCTGCAGTTGCCAGAGCTGAACCCTATCGCGCCGCAGCAGTGGGGTGGATAGCCCGCAGCACGCATCGGGCGGGCGACTCCCCGGGCGCGATCGCCTGTTTACTGTGCCGCCTCGCGCGCCGCCTTCACGGCGTTCCCCAGCTCGATCACTGCCATGGCGTAGTAGCTGGACCAGTTGTAGCGGGTCACCGCATAAAAGTTTTCGGTTCCGGCCACGTAGCTTGGAGACTCGTTGCCGTTCTGCAGCTCGACCAGGGCCAGCGGGCCGGGGTGGCGGGCGCCGGTTTCGCCGAGTGCGGCGCCGCGCGCCTGCATGCTGGCGGCGCTGAAGGTGGGCAGGATGTCGGGCGCCAACAGCTCATCTTGCTGCGCGGGCGTGCCCTCCAGCCGCACTTCGAAATGCGTGGGCATACCCGGTTGCCAGCCGTGGCCGATGAAGTAATTAGCGACCGAGCCGATGGCGTCCTGCGGGCTGCCAAACAGGTCCACCCGGCCGTCGCCGTCAAAGTCCACCGCGTGCCGTACCCAGCTCGACGGCATGAACTGGGGCCAGCCCATGGCCCCGGCGAAGCTGCCGCGCGGCGTGAACGGGTCCGTGTTGGTGCGGTGCATCAGGCTGAGGAACTGTTCCAGTTCGCGCCGGAAGAAGGCGGTGCGCT
>DMZZ01000384.1:0-1761 GCA_003484805.1 Comamonadaceae bacterium
GGCTGCTGGGGGGCGACACTGTCAAAACCACCGACATGATCAAGGCCACCGGGATCATCGAGGGCATCTATGCCACCTCGCCCGTGCTGGAAGCCAAGGAGTTTGTGGCCGGGCGCCAGTTTCTTGAAAAGTACCTGGAGACGTACAAGAAGCCCCCGGCCTATGGCGGCCACTACAGCTACGACAGCATGTACGTGCTGTCGGCCGCGCTGCAGAAGGCCAAGTCGGCCAAACCCAAGGNNAAGGACATCACGGCGGCCATGCACGCCATCAACGGCTATGCGCCGGTCACCGGCACCATGACCTGGGACGACAAGGGCGAGCAGCGCTACGCCGCCGTGGGCGTGTACGAGCTGCGGCGCGGCAGCTGGGAGTTGCGCATGCGGTCGGACCGCTGGTAGTTTCCAATTCCAGATCAAACGTGCACTTTGTCGGCTTCGCTTGCCGTACCTTGTGTACTGTCTGCGCTCGCCTTCGCGTTCACGCTTGATCTGGAAATGGAATAGGCCGGTTCAGCATTCGACGACGTTCACCGCCAGGCCGCCGCGCGAGGTTTCCTTGTATTTCGACATCATGTCGGCGCCGGTCTGCACCATGGTCTTGATCACCTGGTCGAGCGACACCACATGCTGGCCGTCGCCGCGCAGTGCCAGGCGCGCGGCGTTGATGGTCTTGATGGCGCCCATGGCGTTGCGCTCGATGCACGGAATCTGCACTTGGCCGCCCACGGGGTCGCAGGTCATGCCCAGGTTGTGCTCCATGCCGATCTCGGCCGCGTTCTCCACCTGCGCGGGCGTGCCGCCCAGCACGGCGGCCAGCGCGCCCGCCGCCATGGAGCAGGCCACACCCACCTCGCCCTGGCAGCCCACCTCGGCGCCCGAGAGCGAAGCGTTCATCTTATAGATGCTGCCGATGGCGCCTGCCGTGAGCAGAAAGTCGAGGATGCCTGCCTCGTTGGCGCCGGGCACGAACCGCACGTAGTAGTGCAGCACGGCCGGTATGACGCCCGCTGCGCCGTTGGTGGGCGCCGTCACCACACGGCCCCCGGCGGCGTTTTCCTCGTTCACGGCCATGGCGTAGAGGTTCACCCAGTCGAGCATGGAGAGCGGGTCGCGCAGCGCGGCCTCGGGGTTGCTGCTCAGGCTGCGCTGCAGTTCGGCGGCGCGGCGCCGGATGTGCAGCGGGCCGGGCAGGGTGCCTTCCCCTGCGCAGCCGCGCCGCACAGAGCCCGCCATGGTCTGCCAGATGACCAGCAGTTGCGTCTGCACCTCTTCGGGGCTGCGCCAGTGCGCCTCGTTGGCGCGCATCAGCTGCGCAATGTTCAGGCCGCTGGTCTGGCACTGCGCCAGCAGCTCGGCGCCGCTGCCAAAGGGGTAGGGCGGTGCAGTGGCTACCTGGCCGGCAGGCGTGCCGTTGAGTACGCGCTCGCCTGCCGCATCCACCACGAAGCCCCCGCCCACCGAGAAGTACTCGGCGGTGAGGATGTCCACGCCCTGCGTGTCCAGCGCGGCAAAGCGCATGCCATTGGGGTGGCGCGGCAGGCTTTTGCGGCGGTAGAGCAGGTGCTCTTTTTCCACAAAACGCACCGGGTGCGAGCCCAGCAGCGCCAGTTGCTGGTGGGTGCGGATGGCTTCGATGGTGGGCGCGATCTGGTCGGGGTCGATGCGGTCGGGTTCGTGCCCGGCCAGACCCAGCAGGATGGCCCGGTCGGTGCCGTGGCCGATGCCTGTGGCGGCCAGCGAGCCAAACAGCTCGACGCGC
>DMZZ01000384.1:1831-3487 GCA_003484805.1 Comamonadaceae bacterium
GCGAAAAGGGGCCAACAAAAAGGCACCCCGTGGGGTGCCGTGGAATGGTGGCTTTGAAGGTAGGGCTGCTCGTGCTGGGAGGCAAGCTCGCAATCCCTGAGTGGGCGGGGTGGCTTGTGCGTGGGAGACGGCGTGTTTACTATGAAATCAGGAGCTTGTTGCGCTTTGCAGGTAGGCGCTTGAGCCTGTTTTTGTATAGATTATTTGAGGACTGATTCAGTGGTGGTTGCGGGGCATGAATCTTTCTTTTAGAAGCGCCGGGTGGGGCGGTGGAGGGCGGAGGCCGGGTCTCGCCCCGGCGGGCGACCTCCTTTCTTGTCGCGCGATAAGAAAGGAGGCAAAGAAACGCGCCCCACAGTCTGCGACCCCTTCGCGCAGCGAAGGGGCAAACCTGCGTCGGTGCGCTTGCGGGGTGCGCCGCGTAACTCACTGCGCGCTGGCGCGCTCCGTTCGGACAAACGCGGCGAGTCAGATGACGAAGCATGCGCGCTCCGACGCGCATGCTCACCCCGCAAACGCCCCGCCGCAGGCGCAGCCAGAAGGGGGTTGAAGGCCGCAAACCTCACGGGCCATCGCTGCGCTCGGCCTGATGGGGCGCAGGCGCTGCGCGCCGCGAGCGCCAAGCCGAGCGCAGCGATGGCGCGTTTGGCTGTTCGATGGGTTCCCTTCTGTCCGTGCCGAGAAGCGCAGCGCAGGGGGTGGGCATGCGTGCCGAAGGACACGCATGCTTCGTGATCTAGCTTGCCGTGGTTGTCTGAACGGAGCGCTGTAGGCGCGCAGTGAGTTCCACGGCACACCCCCTGCGGGAGCATCGCAGGTTGCCCCGGAGCGAAGCGCAGGGGACACGGACAGTAGGGTCGCCTTTTCTTTGGTGACTTTCTTTTGGAGGGTGTAGAAGAAATAAATTATCATCTCATCGTACCAACTGCACAGAAGCAATGCGATGGCAAAGACAGGCCGACCACCCGTGATTCCTGCTGCAGAGTACGCAGCCTTGCGCGAAGTGGTGCGCGACAACCCCCAGGCAACACTGCCGGAGTTGGCTTTGGCCTGGAGCGAACGCATGGGCCGCAACGCCCCCAGCGCGGTGACCATGCGTGCAGCGTTGAAAGCTGCTGGATTGCAACGGACACGGCCCAAGCAGCAACTGGCACGCGCCAAGCCCCAGCAACCGCGCACGCGTTACGGCTACAACGCTCTGCATCGCCCCAGCAACGCGTCGGGCATTGCCGGAGTCCTGACCGACGCCGAATGGGCGCTGGCCCAGGACTTATTCGAGCCAGAGCCGGGCTCGCGTGGCAGACCAGCGACATATTCCCGGCGCAGCGTTGTCGAAGCGTGTTGCTACGTGCTGCGCACCGGCTCATCCTGGCGCAACCTGCCCACGCAGATCTATCCGCCCTGGCAGTCGGTGCAAAAGGCCTTTGTGCGCTGGGCACGGCAAGGCAAGTTCGAAGCATTGCACGAGCGCTTGCGCCAGCAATGGCGCCAACGTGTGGACAGGGCAGAGCAACCCAGCGAGGCCATCATCGACTCCCAATCCAACCGGGGCAGTCCCCAGGGCGGCACACTGGGCTTCGATGCGGGCAAGAAGGTACAAGGGCGCAAGCGCCATCTGGTGGTGGACACGCTGGGCTTGCTGCTGGCGGTGGTGGT
>DMZZ01000111.1:0-18339 GCA_003484805.1 Comamonadaceae bacterium
TTTCAGATCCTCGCGGGCGAGCGCCAGAGCTGGGTGGTGTACCACCCGCAGCAGGGCAGCCTGGCCTTCAGCCCCCACCAGGTCGAGGCCGTGCTGGCAGCCACCGTGAGCTTCAGCCGCTGGGTGACGGGCCGTGCGCTGCGGCCTGCGCGTGCGCAGTTCAGCCACCGCCAGATCGGGCCGCTTGAGGCCTACACCGAGGCCCTGGCCACGGGGGTGCAGTTCGAACAGGCCTTCAACGGCCTGCTGCTGGACAACGCCGTGCTCGACGCACCGCTACCGCAGGCCGACGCCGAGCTCGCCAGCCTGCACCGCACCCGCGCCTCGGCCCTGCTGTCGGCGCTGTCGCAGCCGCTCCCTCTGCGGCGGCAGGTAGAGCAATGGCTGGTGGGTGCCCTTGACGGCAGCGTGCCCGGGCGGATGGAGGCGGCCCGGCATTTCGGGATGGGTGAGCGCACGTTTGCCCGCCGCCTGCGCGATGAGGGCACGCACTATGCGGAACAGGTGGATGCTGCGCGCCGCACGCTGGCCTGCACGGCGGTGGCCGATGGTGGTGAGCCGTTTGCCCGCATTGCACGGCGGCTGGGGTTTTCGGAGGCCAGCGCCTTCAACCGGGCGTTCCGGCGCTGGACGGGCCAGGCGCCGGGGGAGTGGCAGCAGCGCCTGCCGCCTGCGCCGCGTTCTGCTGCGCCAGACGGGCGCTGAAGCCCGAGCGCTGCATCAGCGAGCGCGGCTGCTCCTGCAGGTGGACGAATTCCAGCACCCCGCCGCGCTGGCCCACCGCCTTGAGAACCTGCTCCAGCCCTTCGAGGCCGGTGGTGTCGAGCGCGAACAGGTCGTGGGCATCGAACTGCACGGCCACGCCTCGGGGTGCGGCTTCGATGGCCTGCACCAGCGGGTCCACCTTGCTGGCGGCGCCAAAGAACAGTGCGCCATGCAGGCGCCAGGCCAGGCGGGCCGGGGCTGGCGGTGTGCTTCCCTCCTGGGGCAAGGGGTCGGCGCGGAACAGTTCGCTCATGCGTCGCACGAACAGTGCACAGGCCAGCACCAGCCCCACCTCGACGGCCACGGTGAGATCAAACACCACGGTGAGAAAGAACGTGCCCAGCATCAGCAGCCGGTAGTGGTTGCTGAAGTGCTTGAGTCGCACGAATTCGTGCCATTCGCCCATGTTCCAGGCCACGAATAGCAGGATGCCCGCCAGCACCGCCAGCGGGATGTGCAGGGCCAGGGGGGCGGCCACCAGCACGATGAGTGCCAGTGCCAGGGCATGCGTGATGCCGGCGATGGGGGTGGTGGCGCCCGCGCGCAGGTTGGTCACGGTGCGCGCAATGGTGCCGGTGGCGGGCATGCCCCCAAAGAACGGCACGACGAAGTTGGCCACGCCCTGGGCCATCAGTTCCTGGTTGGGGTCGTGTTTGCGGTGGTGCGGGTCGGTGGCCAGCTGGTCGGCCACGCGCGCGCACAGCAGCGACTCGATGGCGCCCAGCAATGCGATGGTGAGGGTGGGTGTGACCAGCAGGCGCACGGTGTCCCACGAGAAATCGGGAAGCGCAAACGCAGGCGCCTGTTGGGGAATGCCGCCAAAGCGCGAGCCGATCGTCTCCACCGGGTAGTCCATCACATAGGCCAGTGCGGTCAGGGTGATCAGGGCCACCACGGGTGCGGGCACGCGCGCAAAGGAGCGCACGGTGTGGCCCTCGGCAATGCGCAGCACTGGCGAGCCCTGCATGAACAGGCGCGGCCACAGGAACAGGCCGCCGAGGCACAGGGCGCCCAGCGCCAGCGCGTAGGGGTTGACGGTGCCGATGTGCTCGGTGAGGGTGTGGATCTGCGAGAAAAAATTGCCCGGCATCTTCTCGATGGACAGGCCCAGCCAGTCTTTCACCTGCGACAGGGCGATCAGCACCGCAATGCCGTTGGTGAAACCGATGACGATGCTCACCGGCACGAAGCGCACCAGGTTGCCCAGCTTGAACAGGCCCAGCATGAACATCAGCACGCCCGCGCAGGCCGTGGAAATCAGCAGGTTGGCCACACCATAGCGCTCGACGATGCCGTAGACGATGACGATGAAGGCACCGGCCGGTCCGCCGATCTGCACGTTGGTGCCGCCCAGCAGGGCGATGAGAAAGCCCCCGATGATGGCCGTCCACAGCCCTGCTTCGGGCTTGAGGCCGCTGGCGATGGCGAAGGCCATGGCCAGCGGCAGCGCCACGATGCCCACCGTGACACCCGCGCCCACATCGGCCAGCCAGCGGCTGCGGCTGTAGCCGCGCAGCGAATCAAGCAGACGGGGGCGGAAGGCAAACGAGAAACGCATGGATCGAGTGGGTGCAGCTAAAAAGAGAGGGCCGAGGCCGGTGACCCCAGTGTAGTGAGCCAGTGAGCATGCGCAACCGTGGCGGCCGCATCCCGGTCACCTGCTGTTCATTCTTTTGCTATATATTTAATAGCTTATAGCGCTTTACAGATAAGCGCTGCAGGTCGATATGATTGAAAATCGTGCGGCGGGCGCCGTTGGCGCAGCGGTCAGCCGCATCGCCGTCTGGCGCGTTGCTTGCTAGCCTCCATCCCATGAATCCACCCATGCCAGACACCTCCGCCCCGCCATCCTCCCTGCGCCACGGCACGTTTGAAGATGTGCAGGCGCTGTTTGCAGGCACCCTGTTCGTGGCCATGGCGCTCATGTTGTTCAACCAGGCGGGGCTGCTGGTGGGGGGTACGGCGGGTGTGGCGTTTTTGCTGCACTACGTCACGGGCATTTCGTTCGGCAAACTGTTTTTTGTGGTGAACCTGCCTTTTTACTGGTTCGCCTGGACGCGCATGGGGCGCGAGTTCACGATCAAGACCTTTGTCTGCGTGGCCCTGCTGTCACTGCTGACCGAGCTGTTCCCGCATGTGATGCATGTGGACTACCTGAACCCGCTGTTCGCATCGTTGCTCGGCGGGTTGCTGCTGGGCACGGGTTGCCTCTTCCTCGCGCGGCATCGCTCCGGCCTGGGCGGGGCCACGGTGGTGTCGCTGTATCTGCAAAGCCGCTACGGCATGCGTGCTGGCAAGGTGCAGATGATGATAGACGGCACCGTGGTGCTGTTGGCGCTGTTCATCGTGCCGGTGGAGCGCGTGGCGTATTCGGTGCTGGCCGTGCTGGTGATGAGCGGCTTCTTGTGGATCAGCCACCGTCCGGGGCGCTACACCGCAGAGTGAGTTTGTGTACACCGTTTGGTGGTTGAGGGTCAGGAGATGCGGGATGGATGCCCGCGCTCTGGGTGATGCTCACGGCCGCTTCTTCATGACCAGCGCATACAGCGCCTGCGCCGCCACCGACAGACTTTCGTCCCGCCGCCGCACCAGATAGATTTGCCGCGTGAGGCCTGGCAACGACAGCGGCCGCGTGACCAGCCCCGGCTGCTCAAAATGAAACAGTGTGAGCGTTGGCACCACGCTGATGCCCAGTCCCGCGCGCACCATGCCCATCACGGTGGCCAGCTGCTCGACCTCCATTAACGTGTGCATGGCCTGCGGGTGCAGGGCGGCCTCCAGGTACTGGCGCACGCTGCTGGTGCGCGCGAGGTGAATGAACGGCCAGGCCGCCAGGTCCTGTGTGGTGATGGCCTTGCACCGGCGGGACAGCGGGTGGTCGGTGGGGCACACCAGGTAGAAGTCGTCGCTGCAAAAGGGTTCGGCCTGCAGCGCCGGGGTGTCGGCGCGGATGGCGGCGAGAGCGAAGTCGGCATGGCCGCTGGCTACGCGGTCGATGCAGGGCTCTGAAAGCACATCGGCGATGTCGATCTCGATGCCCGGGTGCGCAGCGCTGTACTGCGCCAGCACGCCCGGCAGCCAGCCCGCCGCCAGCGAAGGCAGCAGTGCCACGGCCACGCGGCCGCGCTGCAGCGTGGCGGCATCGCGCACAGCAGACAGCGCGTTGGTTATCTCGACACGGATGCGGCGGGCCGACTCCAGAAATTTCTGCCCCTCAGGCGTCAGGTCCACATGGCGCGTGCTGCGGTCGAACAGGCGCAGGCCCAGGTTATCTTCCAACGCGCGGATAAGGGCGCTGAACGCGGGCTGCGACAGGTGGCACAGCGCCGCAGCGCGCGTGAAGCTGCGCTGCTCGGCCAGCGCGATGAAGGCGTCGAGTTGGCGGCTGGAGAGATGGGCGGTGCTCATGGCTTGTGCTGTGGATGGCAAATCGGCTACCAATCGATTCATCTGAAATTCAGATGGATTCATCGTAACAATCGATTTCACAGAATACCGCAGTCTCTCTACAGTGGCCCCAGGAGACAAAGAACCCATGGCAAACAACACCAATCTACTGGTCGGCTGCGCCGCCGGCTTTTCGGGCGACCGCACCGATGCCGCCTTGCCGGTGGTGCAGGCGCTCGTTGCCAGCGGCAAGCCCTCGGTGCTGATTTTCGAAACCCTGGCCGAGCGCACACTGGCATTGGCCCAGCTTGCCCGCCGCACCGACCCCGATGCGGGCTACGAGCCCCTGCTGGTCGACCTGCTGCGCCCCGTGCTGGCGCAGTGCCTGGCACACGGCGTGCGCATCGTCAGCAATTTTGGCGCCGCCAACCCACACGGCGCCGCCCGCCGCATCCACGCGCTGGCGGCCGAGCTGGGCTTGCACCGCCCGCGCATTGCCGTGCTGCAGGGCGACGACCTGAGCGGCCCTGAACACCGCGCGTTGTTGGAAGGCGCACTGGGTAATACCATGCCCACCGATCCCATCGTGAGCGCCAACGCCTACATCGGCGCGCAGGCCATTGCCGATGCCCTGCGCAGCGGGGCAGACATCGTCGTCTGCGGTCGCGTGGCCGACCCATCGCTGGTGCTGGGTCCGGCCCTGGCGCACTACGGCTGGGCGTCGGACGACTGGGACCGGCTGGCCCGCGCCAGCATGGCCGGGCACCTGCTCGAATGCGGCGCGCAGGTCACGGGCGGCTACTTTGCCGATCCGGGCTACAAGGACGTGCCTGGTTTGGCACGGCTCGGTTACCCCATCGCCGAGATCGATGCCGACGGGCACTGCACTATCACCAAACCCCCCGGCTCCGGTGGCCGCATCGACGAGCGCACGGTGAAGGAGCAACTGCTGTACGAATTGCACAACCCCGCTGCCTACATCACGCCCGATGTGGTGGCCGACATCACCCAGGCCCAGGTGCGGGCTGTCGGCGCCGATGCCGTGCGGTTGGACGGCGTGCAGGGCCACGCGCAGTCCGCCACGCTCAAGGTCAACGTGTGTTTTGAATCGGGCTGGTTTGCCGAAGGCGAAATTTCCTATGCTGGCCCCCGCGCCGAGGCCCGCGCCCGCCTGGCCGGCGAAGTGCTGCGAGAGCGCCTGCGCGGCTTGGGCCCGTTGCGCATCGACCTGATCGGCGTGACCAGCGTGTTGGGCGATGACTCCAGCCGCTGGCTCGATGCGCCCGCAAGCGATAGCGACGATGCCCGCGACGTGCGTCTGCGTGTGGCCCTGCAGCACCGCGACCACGCCAGCGCCCAGCGCCTGCTGCGCGAGGTGACCGCGCTTTACACCTGCGGACCGGCAGGCGGCGGTGGCGTGCGCACCGCCATGCGCCCGCGCCTGGGCACGGTGTCGTGCCTCGTGCCGCGCGAGGCCGTCGCCGTGCGCTTTGAGATGGTTGATTGAGGAAACCCACCATGACTTCCGCAACTGCTTCCACCATCACTGTTCCGCTCTACCGCCTGGCCCACAGCCGCACGGGCGACAAAGGCAACCGCTCCAACATCAGCGTCATCGCCTGGCATCCTGCGCTGTGGGATGTGCTGGTCGATCAGGTCACCGAATCCGCCGTGGCACGTCAGTTTGCATTGCGCCAGCCGCGCCAGGTCACGCGCTACCTGTTGCCCCAGCTGCAGGCCATGAACATCGTGCTCGACGACGTGCTCGACGGCGGCGTGAACGATGCGCTCAACCTCGACAGCCACGGCAAGGCGCTGAGCTACCTGTTGCTGGACCTGCCCATCGAGGTGCCCGCCGCGCTGGCGCAGCACTTTGGCGGCTCACGGTCGTAGCTGTCCTTTCTTTTCTCGGTTCCCGATTCCTTTTCCGCCTTTCATACCTACACACAAGGAGACAACATGAGCCAAAAAATTTCGCTGATGAACCTGGGCCGCCGCCATGCCATGGCCGCTGCCGTGCTGGCGCTGGGCGCCTTGCACGGCACGGCTGCGCTGGCGCAAGCGCCTGTTTACCCGGCCAAGGCCATCACGTTTGTGGTGCCCTTTGCCGCAGGCAGCGCCACCGACCAGTTGGCACGCGCGCTGGGCCAGTCCATCACCACCGACACCAAGCAGCCCGTGGTCATCGACAACAAGGCCGGTGCCAGCGGCATGATTGCCGCATCGGCCGTGGCCAAGGCCGCAGCCGACGGTTACAGCGTGCTCATCACCACCAACACCACGCACGCGGCCAACGAGCACCTGTACAAAAAACTCTCGTATGACCCGGTGAAGGACTTTGCCCCCGTCACTGGCCTGGGCAAGGGCGGGCAGGTGCTGGTGGTCAACGCCAGCGCGTCGTACAAGAACGTGGGTGAGTTGCTGGCCGCCGCCAAGAAAAACCCCGGCAAGCTCAGCTTCGGCAGTGGCAGCTCGTCGAGCCGCATGGCGGGCGAAATGCTCAAGCAGCTGGCGGGCGTGGACATCCTGCATGTGCCCTACAAGAGCAACCCGCTGGCCATCACCGACCTGCTGGGCGGGCAGATTGATCTGATGATCACCGACACATCTACCGGCGTGCCCCAGGTCAAGGCGGGCAAGCTGCGCGCCCTAGGCTACTCCACGCAAAAGCGCAGCGCGCAGCTGCCCGAGGTGCCGACGCTCGACGAAGCGGGCGTGAAGGGCTACGACATGGGCTACTGGTTTGCTGCCTACGTGCCCGTCGGCACACCAGCTCCGGTGGTGGCGCGCCTCAATGAACTGCTGGTCGCCGCCACCAAAAGCGCGGCGGCCAGGAGCTTCTTTGACAACGCCGGCTCCGAGGCTTGGACGACCTCTCCCGATGAACTCGCCAGGTTCCAGGCCGCCGAAACCCAGAAATGGGGCAAGGTGATCAAGGCCGCTGGTATCGAGGCCGAGTAAGCCGCTTGCCCGGCACGCGCTGGCCTGCGCGCCGGGTTCCATTCCTTTTTTCCATGTTTCTTGCGTCGCCTGCCGTTCACCGGCAGGTGTGGGCGAAGCCCTGCCCGCGTGCGGCGCCACAGACGTCGCCACCTTCACCCAGCGGCACGGCGGGGCAGGGGGCACGGCCAGCATTGGCTACGTGCCCACACGCGCCACCTACCCCACGGGCACGGTAGTGCATTTCAACGACACCTTCCGTGCGCTGTTCCTGAACCTGGAAGACTGGGTGGCGCGTGGCACGCTGCCGCCTGTCAGTCAGGTGCCCAAGGTGGCCGATGGCACGCTGGTGCGGCAGGAGGCGCTGGTATTCCCTGCCATGAAGGGCCTGACCTGGGCAGTGGGTGGTGTGCAGACCATGATCCCCGACTTCAGCTACCGGGGCCTGTACAACAACTTCCCGCTGTTCGACTTTGGCCCGCTGTACATCCCGCAGGACGAATCGGGCATCGCCACCATCCTGCCCCCGCGCAACCTGGGCCGCGACTACGCGATCATGGTGCCGCAGGTGGATGCGTCCACGGGCCTGACCCGCGCTGGCATCCGCAGCGTGGAGGCCCGCGCGCCGCTGGGCACGAGCATCGAGTTCAACTACGTCGCGACACCCGGCATCACCGATCTGGCCAACCTCACGGGCAGCTTCATCCCTTTCCACAAGACGCGCGCACCGCGGCATCGGGGTGTGCGCGCTGCGGCGGGCACGAGGCCGTGGGCATGTCCCGCTGCGGCTTGTGCTCCGGCCGCACGGCTTGGGCAGAAGCCGCTGTGTCAATGCGGGGTTGAGCCGGCATGAAGGGCGCGGGCGACATGGTGCCACCCGCGCTCGCCCAAAAAGGGTGTGTCCGGGATCGCCGTGCCCGGTTCCGTGGTGCCGGTGTCAGCGTACCCGCATGCCTGGCGTCGCACCAGGCCGGGGGTTCAGCACATAAATCCCTGGGTTCGCCTTCTCGTCACCATGGCTCGCCGCCAGCACCATGCCCTCGCTCACGCCAAACTTCATCTTGCGCGGTGCCAGGTTGGCCACCATCACGGTGTGCTTGCCGATCAGGTCGGCAGGTTGGTAGGCGCTGGCGATGCCGCTGAACACATTGCGGGTTTGGCCCTCGCCCACATCCAGCGTCAGGCGCAGCAGCTTGGTCGAGCCTTCCACGGCCTCGCAGTTCACGATCAGCGCGATGCGCAGGTCGATCTTGGCGAAGTCGTCGATGGTGATGGTGGGGGCCAGCTCCTCACCTCCAGGTGCTACGATTTCGGTAGCTGCTGGCGCTTGATCTGCCTGGGCTGGAGGCTCAAACAATGCATCAAGCTGCTTGGCATCCACGCGCTGCATCAGGTGCTTGTACTCGCCGATCACATGGCCCTGGCCGAGCATGCTTTGGGCGTCGGCGAAAGTGAAGGGCGCGACCTTCAGGAAGGCCTCGACCTGCACCGCCAGCGCCGGCAGCACGGGCTTGAGCAGGATGGTGAGCACGCGGAAGGCTTCGATGCAGGTGGTGCATACGTCCTGCAGGCGGCCTTCCATGCCCTCTTGCTTGGCCAGCTCCCAGGGCTTGTTCTGGTCCACGTAGGCGTTCACGCGGTCGGTCAGCAGCATGGTCTCGCGCAGGGCCTTGCCGTATTCGCGTTCGGCCAGCAGCTCGATGACGGACGGTGCCACGGTACGCAGGTGCTCCAGCAGCGCGTCGCCGTCGGCCGACACTTCACCCAGCGAGCCGCCGAAGCGCTTGCTGATGAAGCCCGCCGCGCGGCTGGCGATGTTGACGTACTTGCCGATCAGGTCGCTGTTGACGCGCAGCATGAAGTCTTCGGCGTTGAAGTCGATGTCCTCGTTGCGGCTGCTCAGCTTGGTGGCCAGGTAGTAGCGCAGCCATTCGGCGTTCATGCCCAGACCCAGGTACTTGAGGGGGTCGAGGCCCGTGCCCCGGCTCTTGCTCATCTTCTCGCCGTTGTTCACCGTCAAAAAGCCGTGTACGAACACCGAGTCGGGCACCTTGCGGCCGCTGAATTTGAGCGTGGCGGGCCAGAACAGGGTGTGGAAGGTGACGATGTCCTTGCCGATGAAGTGGTACTGCTCGAGCTGCGGGTCGGCCATGTAGGCCTCGTAATCCTGGCCGCGTTTGTCCAGCAGGTTCTTCAGCGAGGCCAGATACCCGATGGGGGCATCAAGCCACACATAGAAATACTTGCCCGGTGCATCGGGGATTTCGATGCCGAAGTAGGGCGCATCGCGCGAGATGTCCCAGTCGCCCAGGCCTTCGCTGGTGCTGCCGTCGGGGTTGGTGCGCACGGTGAACCATTCGCGCACCTTGTTGGCCACCTCGGGCTGCAGGCGGCCGTTCTGCGTCCAGTCCTCCAGGAAGGCGACGCAGCGTGGGTCCGACAGCTTGAAGAAGAAATGCTCCGAGTGCTTGAGCACCGGCTGGGCGCCCGACAGCGCGGAATAGGGGTTGATGAGGTCGGTGGGCGCGTACACGGCGCCGCAGACCTCGCAGTTGTCGCCGTACTGGTCCTTGGCGTGGCACTTGGGGCACTCGCCCTTGATGAAGCGGTCGGGCAGGAACATGTTCTTCTCGGGGTCGAAGAACTGCTCGATGGTGCGCGTCTCGATCAGGCCGTTGGCCTTGAGGCCGCGGTAAATGTCCTGCGCAAGCTGATGGTTCTCGGGCGCGTCGGTGCTGTGCCAGTTGTCGAACTCAATGTGAAAACCATCGAGGTACTGCTTGCGCCCGGCGGCGATGTCGGCCACGAACTGCTGCGGTGTCTTGCCGGCTTTCTCGGCCGCGATCATGATGGGCGCGCCGTGCGTATCGTCGGCGCCGACGAAGTTCACCTCGTTGCCCAGCAGCCGCTGCGTGCGCACCCAGATGTCGGCCTGGATGTATTCCATGATGTGGCCGATGTGGAAATTGCCGTTGGCGTAGGGCAGGGCGGTGGTGACGAAGAGTTTGCGTGCGGGCATGGGGCGGCTCTCAAAGCGGATTCGCCATTTTTGGCGGAACCGATAATTTTACGGCTTTGCCTGTGCGGGGCGCACGGCCAGTTCTGCGCCCTTGTCCTGCCATCCGAAGAATCGGCACACCGCCGCACGCTGCGCCAGCGTGTCGGACCGGCCCAGGGCCATGAGGTCGCGCGTGTAGTTCTGCTCGAACAGCAGGTAGCTGGCCAGTGCCGCGCTGCGCACGTCCTGGTTCTTCGACGAAACCCCCAGCGCCCCCAGCATGGTGCGCACGGGGGTGGGCAGGTCGGCCACGTGGCGTGCGGCCACGGCGTCCAGGCGCTCCGAGGGCGCGATCACCAGCAGCTCGATGGGCCGCAGGCTGCTGCGCGTGCGCGCCTCGGGTGGGATCAGCGAGATCGTCTGGTTGATGCGCTGCATGCGCTCCACATCCACCCACAGTGCGTCGAGGAAGATGTTCGACAGCGCATGGCCCGCGATCTGCGCCAGCGAGGGGTAGCCGGTGGAGAGGGCGGCCGTGACGTCGCCCTTGGGCTCGTGCATGCGGCCCGCGCCCACCACGAGCACGCGCTCGGCGCCCAGGTGGATGGCCGGCGCAATGGGGGCCGACTGGCGCATGGAGCCGTCGCCGAAGTATTCGGTGTGGCCTTCGATATCGATGGCCGTGGCCGGGAACACAAAGGGAATGGCCGCCGAGGCCAGCAGGTGCTCGTGCGTGATGCGGTCACGCACCGAGCGGCGCTGCGAGCGCACCCAGGGGTCCTGGCGCTCGCCCGCCTCGAAGAAGGTCACGTGTTCGCCCGAGCTGTAGCTCGACGCTGTAACGGCCAGCGCCTGCAGGTGGCCCTGGCGGATCAGCCGGGGCAGGCGCACCAGCGGCACCATCTTGACGAGCAGCTGCGCCAGGGGAGCGTTGTCCAGCAGCGAGCGCGGGCGCATGCGGCGCCAGCGCGCCAGCACCCAGCCCAGCGACAGCAGCGTGAGCCAGCGCGCGCCGCTGCGCATCACGCTGATCGAGTCGGCGCGGTACACATGGTGCGCATGGAAGTTGCTCCACACGCGCACGATGCGGCGCACCGCGCGGTCGAACTGGTCGGCGCCGCAGGCCAGCGCGGCCGCATTGATGGCGCCCGCCGAGGTGCCGGTGACGATGGGGAAGGGGTTGGGCTCCTTGCCCGCGCCGCAGGCCAGGCGCAGGTCGGCGATGGCTTCGAGCACGCCCACCTGGTAGGCCGCGCGCGCGCCACCGCCGGTCAGCAGCAGGCCGGTGCGCGGGGTGGTGGAGGCGGGCGGGAGCGGAGGCTGGGGCATGGTGGCGGGGCCGGTGACAGCAGGGGTGCGTGCACACCCCTGAGTGTGCGGTAGCGCGCGCTCCGCCGACCTTGGGAAAACCCCCGGCCGTTGCGCAGGCGCCGCAGATCAGCGTGCGCCGAGGAACAACAGGGCCAGCGCATCGCCCTGCACGACGGTAATGCCATGGTCGCGCGCGAACACGCGGGCGTTGTCGCTCAGGCTGCCCTGCGCCAGCAGGTACAGGCCAGCCTGCGTGCCGCGCGCCTGCATGGCGGCGTGCAGCTCGCGCAGCGGTTCCACGCCGTGGGTGGCGGCCTTCCAGCGCCGGGCGCTGGCCAGCAGGGTGTGGCCGTCCTTGGTCAGCACAAAGTCTGCCGCGCCGCCTGGGGCCAGGCGCTCGACCGTGTGGCCGCCGGTGCGCCAGGCCGCCTCCAGCGCATCGGCAAGACCCCGCCAGGGCAGGGACTCGATCTGCGCGTGCGCGGCGGCCATGCGCGCGGCGCTGGGGGCGCGCCACTGGCGCCAGGCCGCCACGCAGCCCACGGCGAAGAACGGAAAAGTACCCAGAATGCCCGCGAACAGGTATTCGCGCGGCAGCACGGCGGCGGCAGCCAGGGAGAACAGGCCCACCAGCGCAAAGCTGATCCACCACGGCGAGCGCAGCAGGATGGCAAACAGCGAGTTGGGCGACATCTTGAATTTCACGGGGGTCCTCGGGTGGTGCGGCAGCGGTGCAAGCCCTGCATTGTCCTGCAGTCAGTGGGGTCGGGGGGCTTGGATAGACTATTGCACCCACAGGAGAACATTGGAATGGCAATCAACGAACAGGGCCTCATGGCGGCCCTCGGCACCGTGCAGGACCCCGGCACGGGCAAGGACTTCGTCAGCGCGCGCGCCGTGCGCAACCTGCGAATCGACGGCGGTGCGGTGGCCTTTGACGTGGAGCTGGGCTACCCCGCCAAAAGCCAGGAGAGTGCGCTGCGCAGCCTCCTGGAGGCCGCAGCCCGCACGGTGGAAGGTGTGCAAAGCGTGCAGGTGAACCTGACCACCAAGGTGGTGGCCCATGCCGTGCAGCGCGGCGTGCAGCTCCTGCCGGGCGTCAAGAACATCGTGGCGGTGGCCTCGGGCAAGGGCGGCGTGGGCAAAAGCACCACGGCGGCCAACCTGGCATTGGCCCTGGCAGCCGAAGGTGCGCGCGTGGGCCTGCTTGATGCCGACATCTATGGCCCGAGCCAGCCGATGATGATGGGCATCAGCGGCCGGCCCGAGAGCCTGGACGGCAAAACCATGGAGCCGCTGGTCAACCACGGTGTGCAGGTCATGTCGATCGGCTTCCTGGTGGACCCGGACCAGGCCATGATCTGGCGTGGCCCCATGGCCACGCAGGCGCTGGAGCAGCTGCTGCGCCAGACGAACTGGAAAGACCTCGACTATCTCATCGTGGACATGCCGCCCGGCACCGGCGACATCCAGCTCACGCTGAGCCAGCGCGTGCCTATCACCGGCGCGGTGATCGTGACGACGCCGCAGGACATCGCCCTGCTCGACGCTAAAAAGGGCATCAAGATGTTCGAGAAGGTGGGCGTGCCCATCCTCGGCATCGTCGAGAACATGGCCGTGCATGTGTGCTCGAACTGTGGCCACGCCGAGCACATCTTCGGCGAGGGCGGTGGCCGCCGCATGGCGCAGGACTACGGCATGGACTACCTGGGCGCGCTGCCGCTGGCCATGCAGATCCGCCTACAGGCCGACAGCGGCCAGCCCACCGTGGTGGCCGAGCCCGAGGGCGAGGTGGCACAGATCTACAAGAAGGTCGCCCGCGACGTGGCCGCGAAGATCGCCCGGCAGTCCAAGGACTTCTCGGCCAAGTTTCCCACCATCTCGATCAGCAAGAACACCTGAAGCAGCTAACCCGCTTGATGGGTGGACGCAGGCAGCGGTAAGGCGGGAGCAGGGCAGGCCATCACCCTGTCCCGGCCCGCCTTCTTGGCGTTGTAGAGGGCCGTGTCGGCCTGTTCGAACAGGGCCTGGGCCACTTCGGTGGCGCTGGGGAATCCGGTCGAGCCCGGCAGTGTTTCGGGCGGCGCTGCGGGCGTGATGAGCTGCGCAGGGTGGATGCAGGCCACGCCGATGCTGACGGTGACATGCGCCCGGCCCTCTGCGGCCAGGTGCTCGATGCCCAGGGAGCGCACCGCGTCGCCCATGCGGTGGGCCAGGGCCATGGCCTTCGGCACGTCGGTGTCGGGCAGCAGCACGGCAAATTCTTCACCGCCATAGCGTGCCACCAGTTCGCCCTCGCGGCCCACGGCGTTGGAGAGCGCCTGCGCCACCTGCTGCAGGCAGTGGTCGCCCGCCACATGGCCATAGTGGTCGTTGTAGGCCTTGAAGTGGTCCACGTCGATCATCAGCAGCGACAGCGGAGCACCGCTGCGCAGGGCGCGGTGCCATTCGCGGGTCACAGCCTCGTCCAGGGCCAGCCGGTTGGCCACATGTGTCAGCGGGTCCAGGCGCACCTGGGCCTCCAGGGCTGTGCGGTAGTGGGCCAATTGCTGTTCGGAGTGTTTGCGCTCGGTGATGTCCTGCACCGTGCCGGTCATGCGTGCAACGCGGTCCGGATCGGCCTGCGCCTCGAACTCGCTCCACACCTGCACCCAGCGCACCTGTTTGTCGTTGGCGCGCCGGATGCGGTACTGGGTGCGCAAGGCGGTGTGCCCGGCCATGGCCTGCTCGTGCGCGGCCAGAACCTGCTCGCGCTCGTCCGGGTGCAGCGTGCCGACCCACTGGCGCAAGGTCGTGCGGCCGTCGGGCGGCAAGCCGTAGATCTGGCTGGCCATGCCCGACATCAAGAACTCCTGGCTGGAGACGTCGTAGGCGAAGTAGCCGATCGCGGCCGCCTTCTGGCCGTTTTCCAGCCAGCGCATGTGGTGTTCCAGCTCGGTTTTAAGGGCCCGCTCGCGCCGCCAGGCGCGCCACTGCCAGTGGCCCGCCACAAAACCCGCGAACAGCAGCACCAGGCTCACGGGCAGACTCAGCGCCAGCCATTCCTGGGTGCGCATCGGGCCGAAGGCCTCGGCGACATCGACCTTGGAGACCATGAGCCACGGCGAATCGGCCACCGTGCTGACCATGGCCAGCACCTCCTCGCCCCGGTAGTCGCGCCCATAGAGAATGCCGCGTTCGCCGTGGGCACCCAGCACGGCGGGGTTGCTGCTCTGGGTCAGGGGCAGGCGCAAGGGCTGCGACGTGTCGGCGGGGTGCCGCACGGGGCTGAGGAACACGATTTCGTCGCCCTCGCGCTGCACCAGTGCGGACTCGGCCGTTTTACTGGGGGTGGGCCAGTATTCCAGCAAAGGATAGAGCGTGGTGCGCACGTCGCTGACCAGCCAGACCGCGCCCACGGGCTCCACACCATCGAAGAGCGGCGTCAGTAGGCCAAAGAACGGAAAGGCGAAAACAGGGTCGCGGCGGGGCTCCACCACGGTGGCCTGCGCCTGCGCGAGCGCGCTTTGCAGGGCCTGCATTTCCGGCTCGGGCAGGCGTCCCTGCGGGGCGGCGTCGCCCGGCGACTGGCGCAGATGACCCTGGGTGTCCACCAGATACACCGCCGTGTAGCGCGCGCGCTCCTGCAGGATGCGCAGGCGGTTGAGTACCTCGGACGCCTGGGGCTCGGCAGGCGCCTGAAACCAGCGGGCCACCGCCTGCGCAAACAGGGTGTCGTCGGACAGGGCCATGGCCTCGGACAGGCGCCGCTCACGCCATTCGGCCACGCTCTTGGCCTGCAACTGGCTGATGGCCTGCAACTCCCATTCCACCTGGTGGCGAAAGCGCTTTTCCCGCTCCTGGTAGATGCTCTTGATGCTCCAGGCCATGCCGCCCAGCACCAGCAGTGCCAAAAGCGGCAGCACTTTCCAGGTTATGGAAAGCGCTCGGCGGGGAGGAAGGGCAGTGGGCGGTGGCATGGTTTCCGGCGGTGCCGAAAGCCGGTCGGGACGGTGAGCGGCAGGGGCGGAGATTTCAGTGCAAACAGTTCGGGGGAGCCGAAGTCATAAAGACTATGTCACACTTTGTTCCAATTTGCTGCATTCAAAGAGAGCGTTCAGTCGCGCATTTTCGCCGCATGACTCGGAAAGACACCACCGTGCCATTGACCCGCCGCGCCCTGCCCCGCTGCCTGATCGCCCTCGTCAGCCTGGTCTGGATTGCCGGCCTGGCTCTGCTGGCCCAGGCCCAGACAACGCCGCGCGGGGTGTCGATCAACATCTCGCTCGAACCCGGCAGCCTGGACCCCACGATGTCCTCGGGTGCCTCGGTGGCGCAGGTCGTGCACACCACGGTGCTCGAAGGCCTGATGAAGATTGAAGAGAGCGGCGCCACTACGCCGTTGCTGGCCGAATCGTGGAGCAAGGACCCGGACGGCAAGGCCTACACCTTCCGCCTGCGCAAAGGCGTGTATTTTCATGATGGCGCGCCGTTCGATGCCTCGGCGGTCAGGTTCTCGTTCGAGCGCGCCAAGGCGCCGGGTTCGACCAACAAGGCGCGCAAGACGCTGTTTGACAACATCGTGCGCATCGACACCCCCGACCCGCGTACCGTGGTGCTGGTGCTGGCGCACCCCGATGTGAACCTGCTGTTCCGCCTGGGCGAGAGCGGCGCCGTGATCCTGCACCCCGACAGCGCCGCCGAGGCCGCCACCTGGCCGGTGGGCACCGGGCCGTACCGCTTCGAGCAATGGGCCCGGGGCAGTCACATCACCCTGGTGAAAGCCGATTCGTACCGTGAGCCGAAAAAAGTGCGCATCGCTCAGGCCACCTTCCGCTTCATCCACGACCCGGTCGCGCAGGCGGCGGCGGTGCAGGTGGGTGAAATCGACATCTTTTTCAACTTTGCCACGCACAACGTCCGGCGCTTTCAGGGCGACAGCCGCTACCACGTGCTCGTTGGCGCCTCCAGCGGCAAGGGCATGCTGGCCCTCAACCACCGGCGCAAGCCGCTCGACGATGTGCGCGTGCGCCGCGCCATCAGCCATGCCATCGACCGAGAGGCCTTCATCCGCGACGTGCTCGAAGGCCGGGGTAAGGCCATCGGCAGCCACTTCACGCCCACCGACGCAGGCTATGTGCACCTGGCCGGAACCTACCCCTACGACCCCGAACGCGCCCGTGCCCTGATGAAAGAGGCAGACGTCAAAACCCCGCTGCAGTTGACCCTGAGCCTGCCGCCCACCCCCTATGCCCGCATGGGGGGCACGGTGGTGGCTGCCGACCTGGCCAAGGTGGGCATCGAGGTGCGGATGGATCTGCTGGAATGGGGGCAATGGCTCTCGGGGCCCTTCAAGGGGCAGTTTGATCTCACGCTGATCAACCATGTCGAGCCGCTGGACTACCCGATCTACACCGACCCGCAGTACTACTTTGGCTACGACAGCCCGGCGTTTCGCAGTCTGGTCGAGCGCCACGCCACCAGCAGCAACGCCCGTGAACGCCAGATGCTCTTTGTGGAAATCCAGCGCCACCTGGCGAACGACGCCGCCAACGCCTGGATTTTTGCACCCCAGGTGGGCACCGTGGCCCGCAAGGGGCTGCGCGGGGTGTGGATGAACTACCCCATCTTCGTGCACGACATTGGCGCCATGTGGTGGGAGTAGCCCGCAAAGCCCCGCGCCCCGCCCCGGCAGGGCAATTGCGCTAAGGTAGCCCCATGAACTTTTCCATCCTTCAGCTGGGCTGGCGCACCCTGCTACGCGATCTGCGCGCCGGTGAGTTGCGCCTGCTGGCGGTGGCCGTGACCCTGGCCGTGGCCGCACTCACCTCGGTGGCCTTTTTTGCCGACCGGCTGCAGGGGGGGCTGCAGCGCGATGCCCTGCAGATTCTGGGCGGCGACGCCGTGGTGGCCAGCGACAACCCCACGCCTGCGTCCTTCGTGCAGCGCGCCCAGGCGCTGGGCCTGCAAGGGGTGACCTCGGTGGGCTTTCCGACCATGGGGCGCGCCGCCGATGCCCAGGGCGGCGCCAGCCGTCTGGTGGCCTTCAAGAGCGTGCAGCCGGGCTACCCGCTGCGCGGCAGCCTGACCGTGGCCGAAGCCCCGGGGGCCGAAGAACGCAAGACGCGCGACATCCCCGCGCCCGGCGAGGTGTGGGTCGATGCCCCGCTGCTCGACGCCCTGGGCCTGAAGATGGGTGACCCACTGCTGCTCGGCGATGCCAGCCTGCGCATCACCCGTATCATCGTCATCGAGCCCGACCGGGGCGCAGGCTTCATGGCCTTTGCGCCGCGCGTCATGGTCAACGACGCCGACGTGCCCGTCACCGGCCTGGTGCAACCCGCCAGCCGCCTCACCTACCGCTTCGCTGTGGCCGGCGAGCCGCAGGCGGTGCGCGACTTCAGTGCCTGGGCCGCTAGGGAAGTGGAAAAAACCGGTGTGCATGGCGTGCGCCTCGAAACGATCGAATCGGGCCGCCCCGAAATGCAGCAGACGCTGGACCGCGCCCAGAAATTCCTCAGCCTCGTGGCGCTGCTGGCAGCGCTGCTGTCGGCCGTGGCCGTGGCGCTGGCGGCGCGCGGCTTTGCGGCCGGGCACCTCGATGCCTCGGCCATGCTGCGCGTACTGGGCCAGAGCCAGCGCGCCATTGCAGGCAGCTACGCGGTCGAATTTTTACTGGTGGGCCTGGTCGCCAGCGCGCTGGGCGTGCTGCTGGGTTTTGCCGTGCACCATGTGTTCGTACTGCTGCTGGCTGGGCTGGTTGAATCGAGCCTGCCCGCCGCCAGCGTCTGGCCGGTGGCGCTGGGCCTGGGTGTGGGGCTGACGCTGCTCGTTGCCTTTGGTCTGCCGCCGGTGCTGCAGCTGGCCCAGGTGCCGCCGCTGCGCGTGATCCGGCGCGACATGGGGGCGCTGCGCCCGGCCTCGGTGGCGGTGCTGGGCCTGGGCGTGGCAGGCTTTGC
>DMZZ01000111.1:18406-19033 GCA_003484805.1 Comamonadaceae bacterium
ACGCGGCAGATCTCGGCCCGCCCGGCCTACGCCGTGGTGCAGGTCAGCAGCCTGGCCGTGGGCCTGCTGGCGCTGGTGCTGCTGGTGCTGCTGCGCACCGACCTGATCGCCAGCTGGCGCCAGGCCACGCCGCCCGACGCCCCCAACCGTTTCGTCATCAACATCCAGCCCGACCAGGCGGACGCATTCCGCCAGACCATCGAGAGTGCGGGCGTGCGCCGCTACGACTGGTACCCCATGATCCGCGGCCGGCTGGTGGCCATCAACGGCCAGCCCATCGTCCCCGAGAGCTACACCGACGACCGTGCACAGCGCCTGGTCGAGCGCGAGTTCAATCTCTCCAACGCCGCTGCGCAGCCGCCGCACAACCAGGTGGTGGCGGGCCGCTGGACGCCGGAGGAGCCCGGCGCGGCCAGCGTGGAAGACGGCCTGGCCAAGACCCTGGGCCTGAAGCTGGGCGACAGCATGCGTTTCGACATGGCGGGCGTGCAGCACGAGGTGCGCATCACCTCGCTGCGCAAGGTGGACTGGGGATCGATGCGCGCCAACTTCTTCGTCATGTTCCCGGTGGACAACCTGCCCGATGCCGCCGTGACCTACCTCGCCGCCTACCGCGCGCCCGAGGCG
>DMZZ01000181.1:0-11385 GCA_003484805.1 Comamonadaceae bacterium
GCCGGTGCGCTGGAACTGCCCTGGCCCGCCCGCGCCCTGATGCGGGCGGCCGCGAAGGTGATGACCACCACTGCACACAGAGTGTGAAGCCCCCCTGTGGCGCTTCGCGCCTTCCCCCCAAGGGGACGGCCCCAGCGCGGCGGGGCGGCCCTTGCACGGGGCGCCACTGGTCTGGGAAACGCCGGTTTCAAGCGTCGGGAATAACGCACCGCAAAATGAAAAATGGACACAAAACGCGGCACATAGGGCTGGCGCTTTCAGGCTTCAATGACCTCGAAGCCCGTGGTGATTTCAGCCGTTTTGCCCAGCATGATGCTGGCGGAGCAGTATTTTTCGTGGCTCATGGCAATGGCCCGCTCCACGGCGGCCGGTGGCAAGCCCTTGCCGGTGACGGTGAAATGCATATGGATACGGGTAAAGACCTTCGGGTCGGTATCTGCCCGCTCGGACGTGAGCTTCACGCTGCAGCCGCGCACGTCATGTCGGCCGCGTTTGAGAATCAGCACCACATCGTAGGCCGTGCAGCCTCCCGTGCCCGCCAGCACCGTCTCCATGGGCCGGGGCGCCAGGTTCTGGCCGCCGTTGGCGGGTTGGGCCGCATCGGGGGCGCCATCCATGGCCAGGACATGGCCGCTGCCTGTTTCCGCAATGAATCCCATGCCGGACCGTGTTCCGGCGGCGCCTGTCCAGCTGACTGTGCATTCCATGCTCTAGCTCCTGTGTGTACGTGGTTTTTTTCGGACAGAATGTAACGTAGAAATACCTACCTTGCTGCGTCGCAGCAAGGTAGGCGTTAAAATTCAACCCACGCAATGCACAGCCCTTCACAGGCTGGCACTTGGAAGGCCCAATAGTCCTCCCTGCACCGATTGTCTCCTCCACCTCCCCTGGTGGATTCAGCCCCAGGCCTTACCGCCCGGGGCTTTTTTTTGGGCGGGGGCTTCAGCAGAGGACTCCGGCAGCAACGCCTATGATGTGTGCCCGCCACCCGCGTTGCGGCGGCGCAGCATCTGCCTTTCATGACACAGCCTCTCACCCCTCTTGATTACCTGAAGAAAATCCTGACCGCGCGCGTTTACGACGTGGCGGTCGAGTCCGACCTGGAACCCGCCCGCAACCTGAGCCGCCGCCTGCACAACAAGGTGCTGCTCAAGCGCGAGGACCAGCAGCCCGTGTTCAGTTTCAAGCTGCGCGGCGCCTACAACAAGATGGCGCACCTCACGCCCGAGCAGTTGCAACGCGGCGTGATCTGCGCCTCGGCGGGCAACCACGCCCAGGGTGTGGCGATGAGCGCGCACAAACTGGGTACGCGCGCCGTGATTGTGATGCCGACCACCACGCCACAGCTCAAGATTGACGCGGTCAGGACGCTGGGCGGCGAGGTCGTGCTGTTTGGCGACAGCTATTCCGACGCCTACGGCCACTCGGTGAAGCTCGAAAAGGAACAGGGCCTGACCTTTGTGCACCCGTTTGACGACCCGGACGTGATCGCGGGCCAGGGCACCATCGCCATGGAGATCCTGCGCCAGTTGCAAAAGTTGGGCAGCAATCGGCTTGATGCGGTTTTTGTGGCGATTGGCGGCGGCGGGCTGGTGGCCGGGGTGGCCAACTACATCAAGGCGGTGCGCCCCGAGATCAAGGTCATCGGCGTGCAGATGAACGACTCCGACGCCATGATGCAGTCGGTGCAGACCGGCAGCCGCGTCACGCTGCCCGATGTGGGGCTGTTCTCAGACGGCACGGCCGTCAAGCTGGTAGGCGAAGAAACCTTCCGCATCGCCAGCAGCCTGGTGGACGAGTTCATGACCGTGGACACCGACGCCGTGTGCGCGGCCATCAAGGACATCTTTGTCGACACGCGCAGCATCGTCGAACCGGCCGGCGCGCTGGCCGTGGCAGCCATCAAGCAGTATGTGGCCACGCACAAGACCAAGGGCGAGACCTATGCCGCCATCCTGTGCGGTGCCAACATGAATTTCGACCGCCTGCGCTTCGTGGCCGAACGCGCCGAAGTGGGCGAAGAACGCGAGGCGCTGCTGGCCGTCACCATTCCCGAGGAGCGCGGCAGCTTCCGGCGTTTTTGTGAAGTCATCGGCAGCCTGCCGGGCGGCCCGCGCAACGTGACCGAGTTCAACTACCGCATCAGCGATGCAGCGCGGGCCCATGTGTTCGTGGGCCTCACCACCCACGGCAAGGGAGAGTCGGAAAAGATCGCCAGGAACTTCGGCCGCCACGGTTTCGAGGCACTGGACCTGACACACGACGAACTGGCCAAGGAGCACCTGCGCCACTTGGTGGGCGGGCATTCCGCACTGGCGCAGGACGAGCGCCTGCTGCGCTTTGTCTTCCCCGAGCGCCCGGGCGCGCTGCTCAAGTTCCTGAGCCTGATGCAGCCCACCTGGAACATTTCCTTGTTCCACTACCGCAACCAGGGCGCCGACTACGGGCGCATCCTGGTCGGCCTGCAGGTACCCCCGGGCGATGCCGCCGCCTTCAACGCTTTCCTGGCCACGCTGGGCTATCCGCATGTCGAGGAAACGCTGAACCCGGCCTACCAGCTGTTTCTGCAGGCCCACTGGGGCGGCGCGAAAAACTAGCAGTGCAAATGCCTGCTTCGCGACATACCCCGGACAGGGATATCGGCCACCGTACCAGCGGCGCCAGGAATGTGCCCCTCACCGCAGGGCTGTCGGTTTCAACTCCCCTCTCCCCCTGCGGGAGAGGGGCCGGGGGAGAGGGGGCGGGCGTACGGAACGCGGCGCTTGGTCTCCCCCTCTCCCCAACTCTCTCCCGCAAGGGGAGAGGGAGTGGGGCGCGATATGTGTCTTATCTGGTCAAAATTCCTTCCAGCGCATGCCCATCAAGCGCTGACAGCTATTATTTTTGAAGCAATTCATGCAAGCCCTGCGCCACTATCTGCTGGCCGTGCAGTTCTTCACGCGCATCCCCGTCACCGGGCGGTTGGCGCAGTGGGTGGGCTACAGCCCGGCCCTGCTGCGCGCCAGCAGCGCGCACTTTCCGGGCGTTGGCTGGCTGGTGGCGGCGGTGGCGGCGGGCACTTACGCCGCACTGCACCAGGCCCTGGGCCCCGGGCCGGGGGCGCCCTGGGTGGCTGCGGTGTTCTGCACCATCGCCACGGTGCTGGTCACAGGGGGTTTTCACGAAGACGGCCTGGCCGATGTGGCCGATGGTCTGGGCGGCAGCCAAGACCGCGAGCGTGCGCTAGACATCATGAAGGATTCACGCATTGGCGCCTTTGGCGCCATGGCTCTGGTGCTGGCCCTCCTGGCCAAAATCGGGCTGCTGGCCTTGCTGGGTGCGCACAGCCTGGGCGCGGCCCTGGCGGCACTGGTCGGGGCGCATGTAGTGTCGCGCTTCTGGCCGCTTCTGCTGATTCGCACCCTGGTGCACGTTGGCGATACCGCACGCTCCAAAAGCAAGCCCCTGGCAGACCAGATCACAGGCGCGGCGCTGGGCGCAGCTGTTTTATGGTGTTTTATGCCGCTAGCCATTGTCTGGCAAGCGCAATCAGCTCTGTTTTTAATAGCATCTTTGCTCATCAGCGCCCTGGTCGCAGCCTGGATGGCACGCTGGTTTGCCCGTCGGCTTCAGGGCTTCACGGGCGACTGCCTGGGCGCCACGCAGCAGGTGAGCGAAGTCGGTTTCTATCTGGGCGCAGCCCTGTCGCTCGGGCCTCTGGCGGCCGGCGCATGAGGCCTCGGCAGCTCTGGATCGTGCGGCACGCACAGCCGCTGGTGGCGCCGGGTACCTGCTATGGCGCGCTGGACGTTTCCGCCGATCCGGCCGCCACGATGGAGAGCGCCCGGCGCCTGGCGCAGGTGCTGCCACAGAACCTGTGGGTGCGCCATTCGCCACTCCAAAGATGTGAGCAGCTTGCGCAAGCCCTGCAAGCCCTGCGACCCGATTTGGCATCAAAAACTGATGGGCGACTGGTGGAGATGGACTTCGGGGCCTGGGAGGGGCGTGCATGGACCGACATCGCCCGCGCCGACATCGAGGCCTGGACGGCCCGCTTCGCCGACCACCGCCCGGGCGGAGGCGACTCGCTGACATCGATGCTGCGCCGCGTGGCGCAAGCCCTGCAGGAAGCGTCTGAAACCGCCCACCGGCAGCAGGGCGATGTGCTCTGGATCAGCCACGCGGGCGTAGCGCGCTGCGTGCAATGGCTGCTGGATGACCCAGGACGAAAAGGCTGCTGGCCCCGTGCCGACCAGTGGCCGCTGCAGGCACCCGAACCCGGCCACTGGGCCTGCTACCCGATCGATTCAGCGCCGCCGCCACACGGCGGCAGCCTCCTCACTTGAGCCGCAATGTCGATGGGCCACCTGCACGCCCCAGCGATGCCAGGGCAGGCGCCGGACTGGCGGGTTGCGCCGCGCCCGCACTGCCACTGAGCTTGAACTGGCTGACGGCCCGGGTGAGCCCGCTGGCCTGCTCGCGCAGCGACTCGGACGCCGCTGTGGATTGCTCGACCAGTGCCGCGTTCTGCTGCGTCATCTGATCGAGCTGGCGCACGGCCTGGCTGATCTGCGCAATGTTGTCACGCTGTTCGGCCGACGACGCCGTGATCTCGCCAATGATGTCGGACACGCGGCGCACACTGCCCACGATCTCGGTCATGGTTTCGCCCGCCTGACCCACGAGGCGCGCTCCGTCTTCCACCCGCTCCACCGAGGCGCCGATCAACGCCTTGATCTCCTTGGCCGCCTCGGCCGAGCGGCCGGCGAGGCTGCGCACTTCGCTGGCCACCACGGCAAAGCCCCGGCCCTGTTCTCCCGCGCGCGCCGCTTCCACAGCGGCATTGAGGGCCAGGATGTTGGTCTGGAAGGCGATGCCGTCGATCACCCCGGTGATGTCGGCAATCTTGCGCGAGCTGGTGGTGATCTGGTCCATGGTGCTCACCACCTGGGCCACCACTGCCCCGCCCCGCCCGGCCACCTCGGCGGCGGTAGTGGCGAAGTTGCTGGCGTGGCTGGACGACTCGGCGCTTTGCTGCACCGTGCTGGTGAGCAGGTCCATGGACGAGGCCGTTTCCTCCAGGCTGGCTGCCGCCTGTTCGGTGCGGTGGCTCAGGTCATGGTTGCCACTGGCGATCTCGGCGCTGGCGGTGGAGATATTGCCCGCCGCCTCTTGTACCTGGCGCACCAGAACGCGCAGCGCCTCCTGCATGCGCCCCATGGCCTCCACGAGTTGACCCACCTCGTCCCGGTTCTGCACCTGCACATCGTGCGAGAGGTCTCCGCCGGCAATGCGTTCGGCCAGTTCACTGGCCTGGGCCAGCGAGCGTGTGATGGAGCGCACGCTGAAGAAGGTCAGCGGAATGAGCACTCCCAGCCCCAGCAGCAAGGCGACGCCTATCAGCACCGACATGGAGGCCGTGCGCGACTCCACGCCCTGGCGGGCTTCATCCATCTGGGTGCGTGCCGTGGCGGCGAGGTCGGAAAAGAGCTTGTCGGCCGTCTCCATGTGCTTGCGCAGGCGATTGGCATAGGCACCTCCACCCGCACCATCGAGCTGAGCTCCCTCGATCTGCTCAAAGATGGGGTTGATGCCCCCTTCGTAAAGCTTGATTTCTTCAAGCGACTTGTCGATGGTTGCGACGAAATCCGCATCGGCGGCCTGCACTTGCCGCACCGCCGCCACGTTCTTGCGCAGATCCGCCAGCGTGGCGGCCCAGCGCTCGCGCAGCGTCGAAACTTCGACGCTGTTGTTGAAGTTGATGATGATGTCCTTCTCGATGCGGCGCAGGTCCCCCAGGACGGTGCGCAGCTCGGACATGTCAGTGAGTGTCTGCACGCGCTGCGAGAAAAGTTCCTGCAGCGTCACGCGCGTGCGGTCGAGGGCCACGTAGCCCATGCCCCCGATCACGATCAGCAGGATCAGAGAAAATATCGTGCCGAAATACAAACGTGCACGAATCGACAGTCGGCCCAGAGCGTTCATGGCTCCCCTTCCTCAGATTGAATTCACAGGCATCAGCCCCATACGCCCTGCCCCACTTGCCGCCTTGTGGGCTGCATTTGGATACGAATATACGCCAGGGGAGAGGAGCACCCGCACAGGGTATGTACCTCCCGGGGCGGGGCTTGCGCCCGCGTTGCCGGGGGTGTAGCGCGAGCAGAATGCGGTCAATCGGCCGGGTGCAGCGGCACGTAAAAACTGCCTCCGGCCCGCTGGAATTCTTGCGCCTTGACCGCCATGCCCTGCTGCAGTGCGTCGGCTTCGGCCAGCCCTTTTTGCGCGGCAAATTCGCGCACTTCCTGCGTGATCTTCATCGAGCAGAACTTGGGGCCGCACATCGAGCAGAAGTGCGCCACCTTGGCGCTGTCCTTGGGGAGCGTCTCGTCGTGGTATTCCTGCGCCGTCTCGGGGTCCAGGCCCAGGTTGAACTGGTCCTGCCAGCGGAAGTCGAAACGCGCCTGGCTCAGCGCATCGTCGCGCGCGCGGGCCCCGGGGTGGCCCTTGGCCACGTCGGCAGCGTGCGCGGCGATCTTGTAGGCGATGATGCCCTGCTTGACGTCGTCGCGGTCGGGCAGGCCCAGGTGCTCCTTGGGCGTGACGTAGCACAGCATGGCCGTGCCCATCCAGCCGATCATGGCGGCGCCGATGGCGCTGGCGATGTGGTCGTACCCCGGCGCGATGTCGATGGTCAGCGGGCCCAGGGTGTAGAACGGCGCCTCGTGGCAGGTCTTGAGCTGCTCCGTCATGTTGGCCTGGATCATGTGCATGGGCACATGGCCGGGGCCTTCGATCATGGTCTGCACGTCGTGCTTCCAGGCCACCTGGGTCAGTTCGCCCAGCGTGTGCAGTTCGGCGAACTGGGCCTCGTCGTTGGCGTCGGACGCGCAGCCGGGCCGCAGGCCGTCGCCCAGGCTGAAGGCCACGTCGTACTGCTTCATGATGTCGCAGATGTCCTCGAAATGCTCATACAGGAAGCTCTCGCGGTGGTGCGCCATGCACCACTTGGCCATGATGGAGCCGCCGCGCGAGACGATGCCGGTGCGCCGCGCCGCCGTGAGGTGGATGTAGGCCAGGCGCACGCCAGCGTGGATGGTGAAGTAGTCCACCCCCTGCTCGGCCTGCTCGATCAGGGTGTCGCGGAAGATTTCCCAGGTCAGGTGCTCGGCGATGCCGCCCACCTTTTCCAGCGCCTGGTAGATCGGCACGGTGCCAATGGGCACGGGCGAGTTGCGCACGATCCAGTCGCGCGTGGTGTGGATGTTCTTGCCCGTGGACAGGTCCATCACATTGTCGGCGCCCCAGCGGATGGCCCAGACCAGCTTCTCCACTTCTTCCTCGATGCTCGACGTGACGGCCGAGTTGCCGATGTTAGCGTTGATCTTCACCAGGAAGTTGCGCCCGATGGCCATGGGCTCGACCTCGGGGTGGTTGATGTTGGCCGGGATGATGGCGCGGCCGCGCGCCACCTCGTCGCGCACAAACTCGGGCGTGATGATCTTGGGAATGCTCGCGCCCATGGGGTTGCCCATCAGGCGCTGCTCGCGGCCTGCATCCTGCATGTACTGCGCCATCCATTCGCGTCGGCCGTTTTCGCGAATCGCCACGTATTCCATTTCGGGCGTGACGATGCCTTTGCGGGCGTAGTGCATCTGCGTCACGTTGGCGCCGCTCTTGGCACGCATTGGCTTGCGCTGCAGTGCTGCCGCCTCGGCGCGCAAGGCCGCCAGGCGCGCAGCATCTTCGCTTTTCTGACCATCGTCCAGCGCCAGGGGTGGGCGGCCAGCATAGGTTTCGGTGTCGCTGCGCGCAGCGATCCAGGCACCCCGCACGCTGGGCAGTCCGCTGCGCACGTCAATCACGGCCGCAGGGTCGGTGTAGGGGCCGGAGGTGTCGTAGACGCTGACCACCTCGCCGTTGGTGAGCTGGATGTCGCGCACCGGCACACGCAGGTCCGCGTGCAACTGGCCGGGCAGGTAGGCCTTGCGCGAAGCCGGGAAGGGCTCGCGGGCGCGGGCCAGCTGGGCGGCGAAGGATTCACGGGCGAGGGGGTCGGGGGCGTTCATGGTCAGGTCTCCAAGGTCCGGATGGTGGGGTGCTCCGGACTGGACCTGCGCCCGCCGCAGGCCTGTGTGGTGCCTGCGGTGCGGCGTGCCTGCCAGATGGGCAGCCACGCAAACGGGGAGGGTCGGCTCTTCTTCCGCCGGTATGAACCGGATCAAGTTCGTCGGGTTCGCAGCAGGCCTGAAAAACAGGCCGTTTGCATCTCAGCGCATCAGCACACCCCGGAGCAGACGCGAGTATAGGTCAGCCCGCAAAAACGCGTCAGAACCCACGCTCCAGAATCAGGACGGCGAAGAATACGCTGGCAGCAATGACCGTCCACTTGAGGACGATGAACCCCAGCCGCTTGTAGCGCGCCTGCCCCGTGCCCGCATAAAAAGCAAAACACAGCGCCGCCACGAACAGCAGCAGCATGACGATCCAGCGGAACAGCAGCATGGGAGGTGGTGCGTGGGCTACCAGGCGCGCGCAGGTTGCGCGAAGCCGGTGGGCGCCTGACGCTCGTTGTCGAAGGTCACGATCTCCCAGGCCTCGGGCCGGGATTGAAGTTCGCGCAGCAACAGGTTGTTCAGCGCATGGCCAGAGCGGAAGGCGCTGTAAGCCGCCAGAAGCGGCTTGCCTACCAAGTACAGGTCGCCCATGGCATCCAGGATCTTGTGCTTCACGAACTCGTCGTCGTAGCGCAGGCCATCGGCATTGAGCACCTTGTAGTCGTCCATGACGATGGCATTGTCCAGACCGCCACCCAGGGCCAGTCCGCTGGAGCGCATCATCTCGACGTCCTTGGTGAAGCCGAAGGTGCGGGCGCGCGCGATGTCACGGCTGTAGTTGCCCGTGCCCAGGTCGAACTCGACGCACTGCCCTGTGGAATCGACTGCCGGATGGGCGAAGTCGATCTCGAAGCGCAGNNTTGAAGCCATGGTAGGGCTCAAGGCGCGCCCATTTGGCCTGTGCGCCCTCGCCCTGGCGCACCTCGATGGGCGCTTTGACACGGATGAACCGCTTGGGAGCGTTTTGCAGGGCAATCCCGGCGCTTTGCAGCAGGAACACGAAGGACGCAGAAGAACCGTCCAGGATGGGCACTTCCTCTGCCGTGATATCCACATACAGGTTATCCACCCCCAGGCCTGCGCAGGCCGACATCAGGTGCTCCACGGTGTGCACCCGCGCATTGCCCGAGGAGATGGTTGATGCCATGCGGGTGTCGGTCACGGCCAGGGTGGACACCGGAATGTCCACCGGCTCGGGAAGATCGATGCGCCGGAAAACGATGCCGGTATCAGGCTGGGCCGGGCGCAGGGTCAGCTCCACGCGCTGACCGCTGTGCAGGCCCACGCCCACCGCGCGGGTGAGGGACTTGAGGGTACGTTGCGCAAGCATTCGTTGATTTTAGTTTCGATGGAGATCCATCGCAGCCCTGCCGTCATCGCGTTTTTCTATCGTCGCGATGCAGCAGGGCAGGTGCACGGCCATCCGTACACCTGCCGGGCTCAATCCGCCTGCTTGCGCAGGAAAGCCGGAATTTCCAGATCGTCCATGCCGCCCGAAGACAGTGCATCGACGCGGGCCGCTGCCTGCGTGCGATTGGTGCGCCAGACGCTGGGCACGGTCATGTTGCCGTAGTCGGCCTGCCCCGCCGGCGTGCCCAGCACGGCACTGCCGGCCCCGGTCATCACACTGCCGCCGGTCGGCATCGCATAGGCCATGTTGTCCGTGCCCGTGCGCAGGCCGCCCTGCACCACCGAAATGGGCTGGCGGCGCGCGTTGGCGCGGGACAGGCCGGTGGCCAGCACGGTCACGCGGATCTCGTCGCCCAGGCTTTCGTCGTAGGCAGCGCCAAAAATCACATGCGCATCGGTCGATGCGTAGGCATTGATGGTGGTCATGGCCAGACGCGACTCGGAGAGCTTCAGGCTCGACTTGCTGGCCGTCACCAGCACCAGCACGCCCTTGGCACCCGACAGGTCGACGCCTTCGAGCAGCGGGCAGGCAATGGCCTGTTCGGCGGCGATGCGCGCGCGGTCCGGACCGCTGGCGGTGGCTGTACCCATCATGGCCTTGCCGGGCTCGCCCATGATGGTGCACACGTCCTGGAAGTCGACGTTCACCTGACCGAATTCGTTGATGATCTCGGAAATGCCGCCCACAGCGTTCTTCAGCACGTCGTTGGCGTATGCAAACGCCTCATCCTGGGTGATGTCGTCCCCCAGCACTTCGAGCAGCTTCTCGTTGAGCACGACGATCAGCGAATCGACGTTGGCTTCCAGTTCGGCCAGGCCCGCATCGGCGTTCTGCATACGGCGGCCGCCTTCCCAGTCGAACGGCTTGGTCACCACCCCCACGGTGAGAATGCCCATTTCCTTGGCCACGCGGGCAATCACGGGGGCTGCGCCCGTGCCCGTGCCACCGCCCATGCCGGCGGTGATGAACAGCATGTTCGCGCCCTGGATGGCCTCGCGGATGTTGTCCACGGCGGCCTCGGCGGCCTCACGGGCCCTTTCGGGCTTGCTGCCGGCACCCAGACCGCTCTGGCCCAGCTGGATCACGCGGTGCGCCGCGCTGCGCGAGAGCGCCTGCGCATCGGTGTTGGCACTGACGAACTCCACACCCTGCACGTTGTGGGCCACCATGTGATCGACGGCATTGCCGCCGCCGCCGCCCACTCCGATGACCTTGATCCGGGTGCCTTGGTTGAATTCTTCGACTTCGATCATTTCGATGGTCATGCTGAAGCTCCTCTTGCTGATGTATTTGCGATGAATGGTGAAAAATGGTTGCAATGCGTGGCCTCAGGCCATCGTCGGTGCACGCGGGGTGGGCCGGTGCACCGCCATCGTTTTCGGGGGGGCGGGTGGGGCAGGACGTGCCAGGAAAAACTGGACATGGTCAGAAGTTCCCCACGATGAAATCCTTGAACCGGCCAAAGGCAGACTGCACCGAGCCGCTCTTGTGCGCCACCTTGAAGCCGCGCATGCGCGCCAGGCGCGCCTCTTCGAGCAGCCCCATGACGGTGGCTGCACGTGGCTGGGCCACCATGTCGGCCAGCGCGCTGGAATACTTTGGAATGCCCCGGCGCACGGGCTTGAGGAAGATGTCCTCGCCCAGTTCCACCATGCCCGGCATGACCACGCTGCCGCCCGTGAGCACGATGCCCGACGACAGCACTTCTTCGTAGCCCGACTCGCGGATGACCTGCTGAACGAGCGAAAAAATCTCTTCCACGCGCGGCTCGATCACGCCGGCCAGCGCCTGCTTGCTGAGCATGCGCGGGCCGCGGTCGCCCAGGCCCGGCACTTCGACCTGGGCCTCGGGGTCGGCCAGCAACTGCTTGGCGTAGCCGCT
>DMZZ01000181.1:11409-13427 GCA_003484805.1 Comamonadaceae bacterium
CCGCCGGTGAAGATGGCCACGTCGGTCGTGCCCGCACCAATATCGACCACCACCACGCCCAGCTCGCGCTCGTCGTCGGTCAGCACGGCCTGGCTGGACGCCAGCGGATTGAGCAGAAGCTGCTCGACCTCCAGGCCGCAGCGGCGCACGCACTTGATGATGTTCTCGGCCGCGCTCTGCGCGCCGGTCACGATGTGGATCTTGGCCTCCAGCCGGATGCCGCTCATGCCAATGGGCTCTTTCACATCCTGCCCGTCGATCACGAACTCCTGTGGCTCCACGAGCAGCAGGCGCTGGTCGCTGGAGATGTTGATGGCCTTGGCCGTCTCGATCACGCGCGCCACGTCGGCGGCAGTGACCTCCTTGTCTTTCACGGCCACCATGCCGCTGGAGTTGAGGCCCCGGATATGGCTGCCGGTGATGCCGGTGTAGACGCGCTGGATCTTGCAGTCGGCCATCAGCTCGGCTTCTTTCAGTGCCTGCTGGATGCTCTGCACCGTGGCGTCGATGTTGACCACCACGCCACGCTTGAGGCCGTTGCTGGGGGCCACACCCAGGCCTGCGAGTTTCAGCTCGCCGCCTGGCAGCACCTCGGCCACCACGGCCATGATCTTGGCCGTGCCGATATCCAGCCCCACCACGACGTCTTTGTATTCTCTTGCCATTTGCGTGTCTGCCTTTTGGTTCTTTGTGCTGTTCAGCGGCGGGCGGGCGCATCCTGGCCCATCGTCACAGTCGTCACCCCGCGCAGGCGAAGGGCATAGCCTCCGCCGTGGCGCAGGTCGGCCGACTCCAGTGCGTCGGCGCGGCGCCCGTACTGTGCGGCCACCTGGGTAAGCGTGCGCACAAAACGCTCCGTGCGCTGCACCACATCGTCCCCCGCCCCCAGTTCCACCTCGGCGCCACTGTCCATCACCATGCGCCACCCTCCCCGGCCGGTCAGCTCCAGCTCCTGCACCACCATGCCCAGCGGCTCCACCACGGCTTGCAGCTGCCCGTGCATCTGCAGCACCTGGGCCGACTGTCCCTGCGGCCCTTTGAGCCGGGGCAGGCCTTCGTATTCGGCATCGTCGGCATTCGCATCGAACACTTCGCCCTGGCGGTTGACCATGGCCGTACCGGCCTCGTCGCCCCAGTTCGCCACGGCGCGGTGTTCCTGCAGCACCACCTGCAGGGTGCCCGGGTATTCGCGCCGTACCTGGGCGCTGCGCACCCAGGGCATCTGCTCGAAAGCGGTCCGTGCGGTATGCAGGTTGAGCGTGAAAAAGTTGCCCGCCAGATGCGGCGCCACGTTGGCCCGCAGCGTGACGGCGTTGTTGTGCACCAGGTCACCCTGCACCACGATGCGTCCGATGGCAAACGCCGGGTGGCGCAGCATCCACCAGGCGCCGGCTGCCAGCACCAGCACGACACAGCCCACGAACAGGACCGAGGCGGTCAGGTTCATGAGCTTGACGTCCAGCGGCGCGGGCAGCGTGTGGTTCATGCAGGGGTTCCTCCCACCGCACCCGGCGGCGTGTCCAGCGTGGCGCTGGCCAGCAGGCGCAGGCACAGGTCTTCGTAGCTGATGCCGGCCGACCGCGCGGACATGGGCACCAGCGAGTGCCCGGTCATGCCCGGCGAAGTGTTGATCTCCAGCAGGAAGGGCTGGCGGTCGCGGGCGCGGACCATGATGTCCGCCCGCGCCCAGCCCCGGCAGCCCAGCGTGCGGAAGGCCTGCACCACCAGGCGCTGGATGGCGTCTTCCTCGGCTTGCGGCAGGCCGCTGGGGCAGTGGTATTGCGTGTCGTCGGTGAAGTACTTGTGCTGGTAGTCGTAGTTGCCCTGCGGCGCCACAATGCGAATCACCGGCAGCGCATGCGCGCTGGCGCCCTCGCCCAGAATCGGGCAGGTGGTTTCGTCGCCCTCGATGAACTGCTCGCACAGCACCTCGGGGTCGTAGCGCGAGGCCAGTTCGTACGCCTTGGCACATTGGCCGGGGTCGGTCACCTTGGTCAGCCCGATGGTGGAACCCTCTC
>DMZZ01000182.1:0-5776 GCA_003484805.1 Comamonadaceae bacterium
GGTCACCTTGGTCAGCCCCATGGTGGAACCCTCTCTGGCTGGCTTGACGATCATCGGCGCGCCCAGCGCGGCCAGGGCCTGTTCGGTTTCCTCGCCGCTGGCCACCTGGCGCCAGTCGGGCGTGGGCAGTCCCTCGGCACGCCAGATGCGCTTGGTCATGGTTTTGTCCATGGCGATGCTTGACGCCAGTACCCCCGGCCCGGTGTAGGGAATGCCCAGCAGTTCCAGCGCGCCCTGCACCGTGCCATCCTCGCCGTGGCGGCCATGCAGCGCGATGAAGCAGCGCGCAAAGCCCGCCTGCTTGAGTTCGCTCAGGTCGCCGTGGGCCGGATCGAAGGCATGGGCATCCACGCCGCGTGCGCGCAGGGCCTGCAGCACGCCCGCGCCCGACATGAGCGACACCTCGCGCTCGGCGGACGATCCGCCCATGAGCACGGCTACCTTGCCCAGTGCACGCACATCGATTTTTTGATCCATTTGACCCATTACGCCCGTCCTTCTTGCGCTGCATGCTCGTTTTTTTGCAGCAACTCCACCACCTTGCCCGGCACGGCTCCAATGGAGCCTGCCCCCATGCACAGCACCACATCGCCATCCTGCGCGAGGTCGGCGATGGCCTGCGGCAGCGCCACCACGTCGTCCACGAACACCGGCTCGACGCGCCCGGCCACGCGCAACGCGCGGGCCAGAGAACGGCCATCGGCAGCCACCACCGGTGCCTCACCAGCGGCATAGACTTCGGTGAGCAACACCGCATCTGCGCCACCGATGACCTTGACGAAGTCCTCGAAACAGTCGCGCGTGCGGGAATAGCGGTGTGGCTGAAAGGCCAGCACCAGACGCCGTCCCGCGAAGGCGCCGCGCGCGGCGGCCAGCGTGGCGGCCATCTCCACGGGGTGGTGGCCGTAATCGTCGATCACGGTGAACTGGCCGCCATCGCGGGCAGGCAAATCGCCATAGCTTTGGAAGCGCCGTCCCACGCCCTTGAACTGGGCCAGTGCGCGCAGCACGGCTTTGTCGGGAATGTTCAGCTCCACCGCCACGGCAATGGCCGAGAGCGCGTTGAGCACGTTGTGCTCACCCGCCAGATTCAGCACCACGTCCATGTCCGGCAGCGTCACGCCGTTGCGCCGCTGCACGGTGAAGTGCATCTGCGCGCCTTCGGCGCGCACGTTGACGGCGCGCACCTGCGCATCCTCGGAGAAGCCATAGCTCGTGATGGGACACGACACCTCGGGCACGATCTCGCGCACGGCCGGGTTGTCGATGCACAGGATGGCCGTGCCATAGAACGGCATGCGGTGCAGGAAATCGACGAACGCCTTCTTGAGGCGGCCGAAGTCGTGGCCATAGGTCTCCATGTGGTCGGCGTCGATGTTGGTGACGACGGCCATCACGGGCAACAGGTTCAGGAAGGAGGCGTCGGACTCGTCGGCCTCGACCACGATGTGGTCGCCGCTGCCGAGCTTGGCGTTAGCGCCTGCGCTGTTCAGGCGCCCACCGATCACGAAGGTCGGGTCCAGCCCGCCCTCGGCCAGCACGCTGGTGACCAGGCTGGTCGTCGTCGTTTTGCCGTGTGTGCCGGCAATGGCGATGCCCTGCTTGAGACGCATCAGCTCGGCCAGCATGAGCGCACGCGGCACCACCGGAATCTTCTTTGCACGGGCGGCCAGCACTTCGGGGTTGTCGGCCTTGACAGCCGTGGAGGTGACCACGGCATCGGCCCCATCGATGTGGGCCGCCGCATGCCCCAGGTGTGTGGCGATGCCCAGCGCCTGCAGACGCCGCAGCGTCGGGCTGTCCGAAAGGTCGGAACCCGAAATGCGGTAGCCCAGGTTGAACAGCACCTCGGCGATGCCGCTCATGCCCGAGCCGCCCATGCCGACGAAATGGATGTGGCGAATGGCGTGCTTCATGGTGTTGCAAGCTCCTCGCAGGCTGTCACCACCTCACGGGTGGCGTTGATTTTTTGCATGTTTTTGGCCTTCAGCGCTTTATTCACAAGCGCTGTGCGCTCCATATTTTGTAGCAATTCTGCCAGCATCTGGGGCGATAGGTCGCGTTGCTGCACGAGCCAGCCGCCCCCGGCCTGCACCAGGAACTGCGCGTTGCCTGTCTGGTGGTCGTCCACAGCGGCCGGGAACGGCACGAACACCGCGGCGGCGCCCACGGCGGCGATCTCGGTGACGGTGCTGGCACCCGCGCGGCAGACGATGATGTCGGCCTGCGCAAAGGCGCTGGCCGTGTCCTCGATGAAGGGGGTCAGCTCGGCCTGCACGCCGGCCGCCGCGTAGTTGGCGCGCAAGGCATCGATCTGCGCCGCGCCGCTCTGGTGCGTGACCACGGGGCGCTGTTCTTGCGGAATCAAGGCCAGCGCCTGCGGCACGATCTCGTTGAGCGCCCGCGCGCCCAGGCTGCCGCCCACCACCAGCAGTCGCAGCGGCCCGCTGCGACCCGCAAAGCGCTCGGCCGGTGCGGCCTGGCGCGTGAACGCTGCGCGCAACGGGTTGCCCACCCACTGGGCCTTCTTGAGCACATCGGGGAAGGCCGTGAAGACTCGGTCGGCCACGCCCGCCAGCACTTTGTTGGCCATGCCCGCGACCGAGTTCTGCTCGTGCAGCACCAGCGGGCAACCGGCCAGCACGGCCATCATGCCGCCGGGAAAGCTGATGTAGCCGCCCAGGCCCACCACTACGTCGGGCCGCACGCGGCGCACCACGCGCCAGGCCTGCCAGAAAGCGCGCAGCAGGCGCAGCGGCAGCAGGGCCAGCGTGGCCAGGCCCTTGCCGCGCACGCCCGAGAAATCGATGGTTTCGAGCGCAAAGCCCTGCGTCGGCACGATGCGCGACTCCATGCTGCCGGGCGCGCCCAGCCAGTGCACGCGCCAGCCGCGCGCGCGCAGCTCCTCGGCCACGGCCAGGCCAGGGAAGATGTGGCCGCCGGTGCCGCCGGCCATGATAAGGGCGACCTTGTTGCGCACGCCCGTCATGTCCGGCCACCCCTCATCAACAGCTTGTTTTCATAGTCCACCCGCAGCACCACCGCGATCGCGACAAGGTTCATGAGAATGGCCGAGCCGCCGTAACTCATCAGCGGCAGCGTCAGCCCCTTGGTGGGCAGCGCACCCAGGTTCACGCCCATGTTGATGAAGGCCTGGAAGCCCATCCAGATGGCCACGCCCTGTGCCACGAGGCCCGAAAACACGCGGTCGAGCGCGATGGCCTGGCGACCGATGTGCATGATGCGGCGCGTCATCCAGAGGAACAGCACGATGAGCGTGAGCACACCCACCAGGCCGAATTCTTCGCCGATCACGGCCAGCAGGAAATCGGTGTGCGCCTCGGGCAGCCAGTGGAGCTTTTCCACGCTGCCGCCCAGACCCACGCCAAAAATCTCACCGCGTCCGAAGGCAATCAGCGAGTGCGAGAGCTGGTAGCCCTTGCCCAGGGCATGCTCTTCGCTGAACGGGTCGAGGTAGGCAAACACGCGCTCGCGCCGCCAGGGCGAGCTGGCGATCATCAGGCCGAACGCCGCCACCAGGATGCCGGAAATCAGGAAGAACATGCGGGCATTGACGCCCCCCAGGAACAGAATGCCCATCGCGATCACGGCCACCACCATAAAGGCGCCCATGTCGGGCTCGGCCAGCAGCAGCACGCCCACGATGGCCACGGCGGCGCCCATGGGCAGCACAGCGCGGAAGAACCGCTCCTTCACATCCATCTTGCGGCACATGTAGTCGGCCGCGTAGATGAGCACGGCGAACTTGGCCAGTTCCGACGGCTGGAAGTTCATGATGCCCAGGCTGAGCCAGCGGCGCGCGCCATTGACCACCGTACCCACATGCGGCACCAGCACCAGCACCAGCAGCGCCAGAGCGAACACGAAGAGCACACGCGCTGACCGCTCCCAGGTGGCCATGGACACCTGGAACGCCAGCAGCGCGGCCACAAAGGCCATCACCAGTGCGAACAGGTGGCGCATCAGAAAATGCGCGGGCGCAATCTTGCCAAAGCGCGGGTTGTCCGGCATGGCAATCGACGCTGAATAGACCATCACCAGCCCCCAGGACAGCAAAGCCACCACCACCCACAAAAGCGCCTGGTCAAAGCCCAGCACACTGGCGGGTGTGGCCGTGGTCTGGCGGTATTCGGTTCCGCCCGCGCGCACGGGCAGCACGATGGCCGCCTTGCCCGGCAGCCCGCCGAGCCAGCCGACCATGCGCTGCAGGAAGCTGCCCGGGACGGTGGTGGCTCCACTCATGCCATACCCCCCAGGTCCTGACCTGCGTCCTGCGCCAGTTGGCGCACGGCGTCCACAAATACCTGCGCGCGGTGCGCGTAGTCTTTGAACATGTCAAAACTCGCGCAGGCGGGCGACATCAGCACCGCATCACCGGCATGGGCACGCTGGGTGGCCTGCTGCACCGCGTCGGGGAGCGTGGCGGCGTCGTGCAACGCAATGCCCGTGTCCTCGAGCGCCGCGCGGATGAGCGGCGCGTCGCGGCCGATCAGCACCACGGCGCGGGCGTAGCGCGCGATCGGCGCCGCCAGCGGCGAGAAATCCTGCCCCTTGCCTTCGCCGCCGAGGATCACCACGATGCGCCGCTCGGCGCCCAGGCCGGTCAGGGCAGCCACGGTGGCGCCCACGTTGGTGCCCTTGCTGTCGTCGAAATACTCCACACCGTTCAGAATGCCGACCGGCTCCACGCGGTGCGGCTCGCCCCGGTATTCGCGCAGGCCGTAGAGCATGGCGCCGAGCGGGCAGCCCGCCGCCGTGGCCAGCGCCAGCGCGGCCAGCGCGTTCACGGCGTTGTGCCGGCCGCGGATGCGCAGCGCATCGGCGGGCATGAGGCGCTGGATGTGCAGCTCTTCCTCGTGCAGCTTGGAGCGCTTGACGGTTTCGTCGGCCTCCTGCGCGCGCACCAGCCAGGCCATGCCGCTGACGACCTCGATGCCGAAGTCACCCGGGCGCTGCGGCATGTCGCCGCCAAAGGTGGCGTGCGCGCGCAGTTGGGGCTTTTGCAGCTTCACGCGCACCGGCTCGGGCAGCATGCCCATCACGGCGCCGTCCTCGCGGTTGAGCACCATGAGACCCTGGGCACCAAAGATGCGCGCCTTGGCGGCGGCGTAGGCGCGCATGTCGCCATGCCAGTCCAGGTGGTCCTGCGTGACATTGAGCACCGTGGCGGCCGTGGGCTCGAAGCCGGCCACGCCGTCGAGCTGGAAGCTCGACAGCTCCAGTACCCACACCTCGGGCAGGTCGCCGGCATCGATGCGTTCGGACAAGGTGTCGAGCAGCGTGGGACCGATGTTGCCGGCCACGGCGACCGTCTTGCCCGCATGCTCGACCAGCTGCCCTGTGAGCGAGGTGACCGTGGTCTTGCCATTCGTGCCCGTGATGGCCAGCACTGCCGGCGCATAGCCATGTGCATCGCGCAGGCCATGCAGGGCCATGGAATACAAGTCCAATTCGCCTCCAACATCCACTCCATGGGCGCTAGCAGCTACAAAAACAGGAGCAACCACGGCAGGACTCAAGCCCGGCGAGCGGTACACCGCCGCGAGTTCCTGGCCCGCCACCAGCGCGGTGCCGAAATCGCCCGCGACAAAGCGCACCTGCGGCAGCTCCTGCTGCAGCTGGGCCAATTGCGGCGGCGCGGCCCGCGTGTCGGCCACGGTGACGCACGCGCCGCAGCGCACGCACCAGCGCGCCATGGCCAGGCCCGAGGCGCCCAGCCCCAGGATGAGGATGTTCTGGCCCTGCATCGGTAGGC
>DMZZ01000114.1:0-5271 GCA_003484805.1 Comamonadaceae bacterium
CCAGCCGCTACCAAACTGCACGGGCCGGTCTGGCTGCCAAAAAGGCCGTCAAACTTTACCGCGATGGTCGGATGGAAGACACAAGTCGCTTCGCGCCTTCCCCCCGCTCTCGCATGGCTGCGCCATGCAGGCAGGGGGACGCAGCCAGCGCGGCGGGGCGGCCCTTGCGCGGCTGCACACGCCTGGACTGCGCCAGTTGCATACGTCACGGACAGAATCGAACCACTGAGCACATTCACCCATGAACGCCCGCATCGACACATCCCCGCTGAGCCACCTCAGCAACCGCCACCTCGACGCGCTGGAAGAAGAAACCATCTTCATCCTGCGCGAAGTGGCCGCCGCCTTTGAGCGCCCCACCCTGCTGTTCTCGGGCGGCAAGGATTCGCTGGTCATGCTCAAGTGCGCCGAAAAGGCGTTTGGCACCAAGGCCAGCGGTGGCGGCATCCCCTACCCGCTCTTGATGATCGACACGGGCCACAACTTCCCCGAGGTGACGGACTTCCGGGATTTGCGCGCCAAGGAGCTGGGTGCCGAACTGATCGTGCGCAGTGTTGAGGATTCGATGGCGCGCGGCACCGTGCGCCTGGCGCACCCCGGCGAATCGCGCAACGTGCACCAGTCGGTCACGCTGCTCGAAGCGATTGAAGAATTCCGCTTCGACGCGCTGATCGGCGGCGCCCGCCGCGACGAAGAAAAGGCCCGCGCCAAGGAACGCATCTTCAGCCACCGCGACAGTTTCGGCCAATGGCAGCCCAAGGCCCAGCGCCCCGAGCTGTGGACGCTGTTCAACACCCGCCTGCAGCCGAACGAACACTTCCGCGTGTTCCCCATCAGCAACTGGACCGAGCTGGACGTGTGGCAGTACATCGACCGCGAGAAGATTGCCCTGCCCTCGCTCTACTACACGCACCCACGCCAGGTGGTCGAGCGCAAGGGCCTGCTCGTGCCCGTGACCGAACTCACCCCGCCGCGCGACGGCGAAGTGGTGGAGACGCGCGACGTGCGTTTTCGCACCGTGGGCGACATCACCTGCACCTGCCCGGTGGAAAGCCTTGCCGCCACGGCTGCCGACATCGTGATCGAGACCCTGGCTGCCGACGTGAGCGAGCGCGGCGCCACGCGCATGGACGACAAGACTTCCGATGCTTCCATGGAGAAGCGCAAGAAAGACGGGTATTTCTGATGACTACTATGAATTCAATAGCTGCCAGCGCAATACCAGCAAGCGCAAACGGTACAAATGACCATATTTCTGCGCTCAAGTTCATCACCTGCGGCAGCGTGGACGACGGCAAGAGCACGCTGATTGGCCGCCTGCTGGTGGACAGCAAGGCCGTGCTGCAAGACCACTTGGCCGGTGTGCAGCGCCAGGGCGAGACCGACTTGGCCCTGCTGACCGATGGCCTGTCTGCCGAGCGCGAACAGGGCATCACCATCGACGTGGCTTACCGCTATTTCGCCACCGAAGAGCGCAAGTTCATCATCGGCGACGCGCCGGGCCATGAGCAGTACACGCGCAACATGGTGACGGCTGCCAGCAGCGCTGACGCCGCCGTGGTGCTGGTGGACGCCACCAAGCTCGACTGGCAAAACCCCCAGCTCGCCCTGCTGCCGCAAACACGCCGCCACAGCCTGCTGGCGCACCTGCTGCGCGTGCACTCGCTGGTGTTCGCGGTGAACAAGCTCGACGCCGTGCAAGACCCGCAAACCGCCTTCGCGCACATCAGCGCCGCGCTGGCGCGCTTCGCCCAAGACGCTGGCATACAGGTGGCTGCCACCGTGCCCGTCTCGGCCCTCAAGGGCTGGAACGTGGTCGATGCCCAACCCGGCTGGTGCGGCTACGAAGGCCCGAGCCTGTTGCAAATTTTGGAACTGCTGCCCAACACCCCGGCTGACACCGGCCTGCCGCTGGCCTTCCCGGTGCAGTGGGTGGAAAAGTTCTCGTCGTCGGCCGACACCTCGCAGGGCCGCCGCGTGTTCTGGGGCCGCGTGGCCGCAGGCAACGTGCAGCCGGGCACGCAAGTGCAGATCTTCCCCAGCGGCCAGCGTGCCAGCGTGGCCCAGGTGCTTGACCACGCCCGCCGCCCCGTGGGCGTGGACGCAGGCCAGAGCGCGGGTATCGTGCTCGACCGCGAGGTGGACGTATCGCGCGGCGACTGGATCATGGCCGCCCCCACCGAGGCGGCCGCCGCCGAAGACGACTTCGACACCCCCGCCGCCGTGCCCGCCTGGCCGGGCCGCCGCGACATCACCGCCACCGTGGCCTGGATGGACAACGAACCCCTGGTAGCAGGCCGCGTTTACTGGGCGCTGCACGGCCACCGCTGGGTCAAGGCCAAGGTCAAGCGCGTGGTGCACAAGCTCGACATCAACACCCTGGCCGAGGAAGACGCTACGCAGCTCGACCCCAATGCCATTGGCCACATCGAACTGCTGATGCAAGAGCCCCTGCCCGCCGCGCCGTTTGGCCAGGCGCGCGTGCTCGGTTCGCTGATTTTGGTGGACACCGCAAGCCACGCCACGGCCGGCGCCGTGCTGGTGAATTGACTGTAGAACGCATTCACGCTCACGCTTTTCCATTGGATTGGCAGGGCCGCTGCGCGGTGGCCCTGCCACACCCCGTAAAATCGAGGGTGTTCCCCGATTCCCACATAACACTGCCATGACCCACGTCGTCTCCGAAAACTGCATCAAGTGCAAATACACCGATTGTGTGGACGTGTGTCCCGTCGACTGCTTCGTCGAAGGCCCGAACATGCTGGTCATCAACCCGGACGAGTGCATCGACTGCGCCGTCTGCGTGCCTGAGTGCCCGGCCAACGCCATCTTTGCCGAAGAAGACCTGCCCCCCACCGAGCTGGCTTTCATCAAGATCAACGCCGACCTGACCAACGCCCCCGGCTGGAAGCCCATCACCAAGCGCAAGGCCGCCCTGCCCGACGCCGACGAGTGGAACGGTCAGCCCGGCAAGGTCAAGGACCTGCAGCGCTGATCGCGCCCGAGGCGCCGTCATTCCCGCGCCCCACCGCTTGAACACCGCCATTCCACCCCTGGCCCCCACCGCCGTTGACGCTGTCGTCATCGGCGCGGGGCCTGTCGGTCTTTTCCAGGTGTTCCAGCTCGGCCTGCACGGCCTGCGCGCCCACGTCATCGACGCACTGCCCCACCCCGGCGGCCAGTGCGCCGAGCTGTACGGCGACAAACCCATTTACGACATCCCCGCCGTCCAGGCCTGCACCGGGCACGAACTGGTGCAACGCCTGCGGGCGCAAATCCAGCCCTTCGCTCCCCAGTTCCACCTCGGTCAGCAGGTGGACACCGTGCAGGCATTGCCCGAAGGCGGATTCCTCGTCGGCACCGCGCAGGGCACACGGCTGCAGGCGCGCGCCGTGTTCATCGCCACCGGCGTGGGCGCCTTCGTGCCGCGCACTCTCAAGCTCCCCGGCCTGGAGGCCCATGAGGGCAACCAACTGCGTTACCGCCTGGACGAAGGCACCCACCTCGCCGGCCAGCGCGTGGTGGTGCATGGCGGCGACGAACCCGCCGTGCAACAGGCCATCGCCTGCGCCACCGCCCCCGAGGGCCTGCGCCCCGCCCACACCACCCTGCAGCACCGCCGCGACGTTTTCGACGCCCCGCCCGCCCTGCTGGAAGAACTGCAGGCACTGCGAGCGGCCGGCCGCATCGAGGTCGCCATCGGCGTGGCTGGCGGCATCGTGGAAAAACAAGGGCGCCTGACCGCTCTGGAGCTGACCACGCCCGAAGGCACGCAGCAATGCCTGCCGCTGGACCTGCTGCTCGTGCGCCTGGGCCTGGTGCCGCGCCTGGGCCCCATCACCGAATGGGGCCTGGCGCTGGAACGCAAGCAGCTCGTGGTGGACACCGCCACCTTCGCCACCAGCGCGCCCGGCATCCACGCCGTGGGCGACGCCATCACCTACCCCGGCAAGCGCAAGCTCATCCTGAGCGGCTTCCACGAAGCCACGCTGGCCGCCTTTGGCGCCGCCGAATGGCTGGCGGGGCACAAGCTGCCGCTGGAGTACACGACCAGCAGCGCCCTGCTGCAGCAGCGCCTGGGCGTGCAACAGACCTTCTGAAGGCTCTGGGGCTGACCTGGGCCCCCACAAACCTCAAAAACCATAGCGCATGGCGCAGGTTTGGCGTGCATTGATGCAGATTTTTTGATCTAACTATTGGTTGAACCCGCCGTGTGGCGGGTGGATTCACCGCGCCTGCAGGGCGGGCGCTGCGTGGCCCGGGGCTTCCACGCACACCCGCGTACCACCCTGGGCGAGGGCTTCGCACACCAGGTGCAGGCCTGCGCGCCGTGCGCGCTCGTGCAAGCCCTGGACGCGCTGTCCACCGCCGGCATCGGCTGCGTCGGCCCAACCGGCACCGTTGTCGCAGACTTCAAATCGCCATGTCCCCTGGCCCGGCACGGGAGCCATGGTCACGGTAACCTGCACCGGCCCGGAGTGCTGAAGCACATGGCCCAAGGTCTCTTGCAGGATGGCAAAGATTTCAGTCGCCAGGGCACCGGTGGGCAGTGCCATGTCTTCACTCACCCGCACATTCCACTGCATCTGCATCCCCTTGCGTTCCAGCGCGGGCTGGATGCGATTGCGCAGCCCGGCCAGCCGGTCTGCCAGCGGGTAGATGGACATCTCCAGCGAATCGACGGCCAGGCGCATTCCCCGCAGGCGCTGCTCTCGGTCGTGGAGGTTGCGCCGTTCCTTCGGGTGGCGCTCATTGAGCATGGGCATGGCAGAGATCAGTCAGAAAATCTGGTCCTCATGGCCCGCCGCGCCCGGCTCAAAGGCTGGCATGGCAGGGACACGGGAGGTAGGTCCGTACGGAATGACACGCTGTGGTTCATGGTGAGAGTTCTCCCGAAGAGTTCGTGCTGCAACCCCCATCACGGCGTGGACAGGCAATGCAGCGCACTCACGATGACACCCCGGACCGGAAAACAAATGTGCATTGGTGTCTGAAACCCGGGGGAGGACCCCCCTCCACAGGAAACCAGAAGCCCCTCTGCATCCCTGCAGGCCAAGGATGGGGTGGCCTGCACGTGCATCATCTCAGCAGCCCCTGATTTCTTCCGTGCGCTCCCGCACATTGCAACAAAAATGCAACGACCGCCCCACCCCGTGGAGGCAAGGTCTAGTGTCCTGAGTTAAAAATTCATTGAGTTATTTTCTGCCAATGCAGTCCCTCGTGTAGTGTGTTGCACGACGAGGTGAGCATGAGCGGAAGACCAAAGACTCC
>DMZZ01000014.1:0-7903 GCA_003484805.1 Comamonadaceae bacterium
TGTCGGCCGCCTCGATCTGGTTGGCGGGCGATCCGCCGCCCGATCCCATGATGAGGCCGGTGCGCGGGTGGCTCACCTGTTCGGGGCTCAATCCCGCCTGCGCGATGGCGTCTTCAAGGGCGATCTGGGCGTACGCGGCCGCCTACGCCCATGAAGCGCAGCTGCTTGCGGTCGATGCGCGCTTCGAGGTCGATCTCGGGCACGCCCGCCACCTGGCTGCGCAGACCCAGCTCGGTGAACTTTTCCACGGCCTTGATGCCGCTTCGGCCCGTGCGCAGCGAGGCCTCGACCGTCGCCATGTCGTTGCCAATGCACGAGACAATGCCCGCGCCCGTGATGACGACCCGCTTTTTCATGCTGCGACTCCCTGGCCGCCTTCCTCGCGCAGGAACAGCCCCACGCGCAGGTCGTTGGCGACGTAGATTTCCTTGCCATCGGCCAGCAGGCGAGCGTCACCGATGGCCATGTTGAGCTTGCGCTTGATGACACGCTTGATGTCGATCTCGTAGGTGACGAGCTTCACATCCGGCCCCACCTCACCGGTGAACTTGACCTCGCCCGCGCCCAGCGCGCGGCCCCGGCCCGGAAGGCGCAGCCAGGTGAGGTAGAAGCCGATGAGCTGCCACATGGCATCGAGCCCCAGGCAGCCCGGCATGACCGGATCGCCCTGGAAATGGCAGGCAAAGAACCACAGATCGGGCTTGACATCGAGTTCGGCAACGATCTTTCCCAGCCCATGCGCACCGCCATCGCTGTCGATGTGCGTGATGCGATCAAACATCAGCATGGGCGGCAGCGGCAGACGCCCGCTGTCGGGGTTGAACAGCCGGCCCTCGCCCGAAGCGATCAGTTGTTCATAGGAAAAGGAATCAGCCATTTTCAGTCGTGCTCCAGATCAGCGGGCATGCCGCCTTGATTGCTCATCGCGCCCATCGCTTTTATTGAATTGCAGGGTCGCATTATCCCGTATGGTGCCCGGCATTCCGGCGTCGAACCACCCATGCCGCCAGCACGGCCAGAACCCCCAGAATCCACAGCGGCCACAAGCCCCAGCGCGCCGCCCAGGCGGCATACGGCGTGACAGGGCCGCTGCGCCCCTGTACCTGTCCCTTGAGGATGCCGCGCACATGGCGCTCGAGCTGGTGCGTGACCACACCCCGGTGGTCGATGATGGCAGTGGCACCTGTGTTGGTGGCGCGCACCATCGGGCGCTCGAATTCGAGGGTGCGCATGCGGCTGGTCGTGAGGTGCTGGTCGATGGCCAGCGTGTTGCCGAACCAGCCGATGTTGCTCAGGTTCACGAACACCGTCGGCGCGTTGGCGGGGTCGCGGAAATGCGCCGCCAGTTCTTCGCCAAACAGGTCTTCGTAGCAAATGTTGGGCGCGATGCGCTCGCCACGCCATGCAAAGTGCGGCTGGGCCAGATCGCCCCGGCTGAAGTCGCCCAGCGGGATGTTCATGCGCTCGGTGAACCAGCGGAAGAACGGCGGGATGAATTCGCCAAACGGCACCAGATGGTGCTTGTCGTAGCGGTACGGCTTTGCCGCACCCGGCTGGAAGCCCACGACCGAATTGGTATAGCCCGCCTCCAGGCTGCCCAGCGGCATGCCGAGCAGCGCGGCGCTGTCGCCGCTGGCGAAATGCTGCTCGATGGCCTCCAGATACCCGGGCGACAGTTGCTGCGGCAGCAGTGGCAAGGCGGTCTCGGGTGCCACCACCAGAGCGCCCGTCAGGGACGTCAGGCGGTCGCCATACCACTGCAGTGCCATGGGCACGCCACTGCCCGGCTGGAATTTCTCATCCTGCGGGATGTTGCCCTGCAGCAGGGCCAGGGACAGGGGTGGTGTGGGGGACTGAGCAGGTGTCTGGCACTGTTCCACGGCACAGTGGCGCTGCCAGGCGGCACCGGCACCCAGAGAGGCCAGCGCCAGCGCCAGCGCCCAGGCGCGTGCGCTGCGCAGGTCGCTGGGGCGCACCTGCACCAGCAGCATGGCCAGCGCAGCCGCGACGCCGCTGATGCCGTAGACGCCGATGCTGCGCGCCAGCGCGGCCAGGGGCCCATCGACATGCGCATAGCCGCCCGCGCCCCAGGGGAAACCGGTCCACCAGACGCCGCGGGCCAGCTCGGCCAGCATCCAGAGCGCTCCGAAAACTATGGCTGTTTGCGCTCGCCCACTGGACTCTAAAGCCTTGAAAATACCTGAAACCGCGGCGTAGTAACTGCCCAGAAAGGCCGCCAGCGCCAGCACGGCCGCCACGGCCAGCGGCGCGCTCAAGCCGCCGTAGGTGTGCATGGAGATGAACAGCCACCAGAAGGTGCCTGCCAGCCAGGCGGTGGCGAACAGGCCGCCCAGTGCTGCCGCGCGGCGCCATGTCGGGCTGGTGCGCAAGAGCGCGGCCAGCATTGCCATGGAAGCCAGTTGCAGCCACCACGCGGGCTGCCCGCTGCCCGGCAGCGCGAGCGATGCAGCTTGCGCGAGACCGGCGCACAACGCCAGCAGCCCGTGCCACGGCGCCGCGCGCGGCACAGGCGCAGGGAACGCGGACATCAGACGGCGGGGCCCTGGTCCGGCGCCACGGGTGTCACCTTGAACCAGCGTACCGCGCCGCCCTTGGTGTGCAGCACGACAAACTGCAGGCCGCACAGCTCGGTCTGCTCGCCACGCTTGGGCACATGGCCCATCTCATGGGCAATCAGGCCGCCAATGGTTTCAAAGGTTTCGTCGGGGTCGCTGCCCGCAATGGTCACACCGAAGGCTTCGGACACTCGCTCGATGGGCGTGTCGCCGCTGACGCGGTAGGTGCGGTCGGCCAGGGCGAAGATGTCGCCCTCGTCCTCGGGAATGTCGAACTCGTCCTCGATCTCGCCCACGATCTGTTCGAGCACATCCTCGATGGTCACCAGCCCCGCCACGCGGCCGAATTCGTCAATCACCACGGCCAGGTGGTTGCGGTTGCCGCGGAATTCGCGCAGCAGATCGTTCAGCCCCTTGGTCTCGGGCACAAAAACCGCCGGGCGTAGCAAGGCGCGGATGTTCAGCTCCGGCGAGCGCTGGAGCTTGAGCAGGTCCTTGGCCATGAGAATGCCGATGATGTTCTCGCGCTCGCCCTGGTACACCGGGAAGCGCGAGTGCGCGGTGTTGATCACCACATGCAGCAGCTCGTCAAAAGGCGCATCGATATGGATGAGATCCATGCGCGGCGCGGCCACCATCACGTCGCCGGCGGTCATGTCGGCCATGCGGATCACGCGCTCAAGCATCACGCGGGAATCGGCGCCGATCACATCGTTGCTCTCGGCCTCGGCCAGGGTTTCGATCAGCTCGTCGGTCGAATCGGGTCCGGGATGGATGAACTCCACCACTTTTTGCAGGAATGTGCGCTTGTCTTCCTTTTCAGGCGATCGCGCGGGGTGCGGGTCTGACACAGCCTTGGGGTGCAGGACGTGCGGTAGTGAAACAGGCCGTTAGGATAACGGATTGCCATGACACTTTCTCCCCCGGCCTGGCCCAGGGACCCGGCGCAGCTCACCCGCCGGACTGGTGGCGTGCGTTGCGCACGCCTTCGCGGACTTCCTGCACACCGGCCAGAAAGTCCCAGAACTGCTTGGCCTGGCGCTTGATCTGGTAGTCCACCTCGGCGAACTGCTGCTCGACCATCTCGGTCATGCGCGTATCGAGGTTGGCGGGCGGCAATTGCAGGAAAGCCTCTGATTCGGAGCCATCGCGGTGCACTACGGCACCCGCATTGCGCGCGATCTTGAGCATGGCGGTGTTTTCCGACAGGGCATGAATGAACACCATGCTGACGCCTTCGTTGCGGGCATGCATCACGGCACGCTCGAACAGCCGTGCCCCATAGCCCCGCCCCCGTGCCGACTTGAGCACCGACACGCCGAACTCGGCGCAGTTCTGGTGCTCGGGCAGGGAGGTGTAGGCCAGATGCGCCATGGCAATGAGCTCCAGGCGGCGGTTGTAGATGCCGAAGATATCGTCACGCTCGAAATTCAACTGCTCGGCATAGCGCCGGATCTGCTCGTCGCTGGCGGGGTAGCCAAAGCGCAGATAGCGGTCGGCAGGCTCCAGTGACAGCAGATGCGCAGTGATGCGCTCGCGGTACGTGGGCCCAAGAGAACGGATCGGCACCATCAGGGGTGTGCTGACTTTGCCGGGCTTGGGCTCGCCAACACCCACCGGACGCAACAGGTCGGTGCCTGCGTTCCAGGATGCCTTGAGCCAGTCTTTGGTTTCGATCATGGCTCCAATATAAGGGTTTTCCCGGGGGTTTCCAAGTCTTTTTTGCTGCGCCGCAACAATTTAGAACCAAACACCCAATTTCCGAATGAAATCAAGCTCTTAAGTGCGCCCGGCGCGGGCTTTGCTGCAGGGAGTGCTGTCGGCCGCGCGACAGGCACCATCACACCGGCACGGCGGTCGTGGCCTTGACGTGGTCGAGCACGAAGCTGGTCTTGCAGTCCTGCACGCTGGGGTGCTTGAGGAGGGTGTCCATGATGAAACGGCTGTAGTGCGCCATGTCGGCCACCACCACGCGCAGCAGGTAGTCCATCTCGCCGGTGAGGGACGCGCACTCCACCACCTCGGGCCAGGTCTGCACGCTGGCGCGAAAGACATCCATGGGGTTGCGCTTGTGGCTCTCGGTGTGCTTTTCCAGCCGCACGTTGAGGTAGGCCGTGAGGCCCAGGCCCACCGCCTCGGGCCGGACCAGCGCCACGTAGCGATCGATCACGCCGCTGTCTTCGAGCCGCTTGACCCGCCGCAACACGGCACTGGGCGACAGCCCCACCTGCTCGCCGACCACGTCGTAGGTTTCGCGGCCGTTTTGCTGCAAACAGCGCAATATGGCCCGATCCAGCTTGTCCAATGCGTCATTTGCACTCATAGCGCACGATTTTATGCTGTTGGGCGCGTTTCAGACAGCGCCACCGGAGGCATCGGGTATGTCCCGATGGTGACAGTGTGGGGTATGTAGAAAAATTTCAACTGCAAAAACGCACGGTCGTTCGTTTTTGCATTCAAACCAAAAATTATTTTCAGGAGACATTCCATGACCGGTTTCTTCGGCCGCCTGCTGCGCGGTCTCGCTTTTGCTTCGGCGGCCCTGACCCTGCTGCCCCTGCAAAACGCCCATGCCCAGAGCACCTACGCCCAGACCCGCTATCCCATCGTGCTGGTGCACGGGCTGTTCGGGTTCGATTCCGCACTGGGTGTGGATTACTTCTACGGCATCCCGAGCGCCCTGCGCAACGACGGCGCCAAGGTGTATGTCGCGCAGGTTTCGGCCGCCAACAGCTCCGAGGTGCGCGGCGAGCAACTGTTGACCCAGGTGAAGAACATCCTGGCGGTCACCGGTGCATCCAAGGTCAACCTTATCGGCCATTCGCATGGCGGCCCAACCACGCGCTATGTGGCGGGCGTGGCGCCCCAGCTGGTGGCATCCGTCACTTCCATCGGCGGTGTCAACCGTGGATCGCGCGTGGCCGACATCGTGCGCGGCGTGGCCCCGGCGGGCAGCGTGAGCGAAACCCTGGCAAACACCACCGCCACGGCGCTGGTCACCCTGATCAATCTGGCCTCCGGTGGCAGCAGCCTGCCGCAACTGCCCATTGCCGCGCTCGACTCTCTCACGACGGAGGGTTCCGCCAAATTCAACCAGCGTTTTGCTGCGGGCGTGCCCACCAGCGGCTGCGGCAATGGTGCAGAACTGGTCAACGGCGTGCGCTACTACTCGTGGACCGGTACCAAGACGCTGACCAACGTGCTGGACGTGAGCGACGGTGCGCTGGGCATGCTCGGCCTGGTCTTCGGCGAAGCCAACGACGGCCTGGTGTCGGCCTGTTCCTCGCGCCTGGGCAAGCACCTGGGTGACTACCGCCAGAACCACCTGGACGAAGTGAACCAGGTCCTGGGCCTGCGCGACTGGTTCTCGACCGACCCGGTCACGCTGTACCGCCAGCACGCCAACCGCCTGAAAGTGGCCGGCCTGTGATGCGCAAGGGCGCCCTGGCACTGGTGGCCTGCGCCCTGCTGGGTGCCGGCGCCTGGTGGTGGACACAACAGCCGGACGGCGCCTCGCAGGCGTCCGGCGCCCCTGGCGCCAGCCCGCTGGGGCGTCCTTTCGCGTCGGGCGCCCAGACCGACGGCGCCCATCCCGGTGGCTCGCACTTGCTCGCACGCGCGGCAGCCGGCAAGGGGTTGGACAGCGGGGCGGACCCGCTGCTGCAACCCGGCCTGCGCGATGCGCTGGAAGCCTTGCTGCACGCGGCGGGCGACGCCGCCGATCCGCAGGTACTCAAACAGCGCCTCGAAGGCCTGGTGGGACAACACTTCCCGCCCGAGCTGGCCACCCGCGCGCTGGCGCTGGCGCATCGCTATGTGGACTACCGCGTGGCCCTGGGCCAACTGCGCGCCCCCACGGATTTGAGCGACCCACGCGCCCTGCGGAATGCCCTGGAGGCGCGCCAGAAGGTGCGCCTGCAGTATTTCGACGGCGACGAATTCGATGCGCTTTTTGCGCAGGAAATGACGCTCGATCAATCCATGCTGGCCCGGCTGGAAATCGAGCGCAACAGCCAGCTGACCCCCGAACAAAAACGCAGTGCGCTGCAGGCGGCCGAGGAAATGCTTGATCCCGCCCAGCGCGCCCTGCGCGCCGAGGCCGTGGTCCATGTCGGGGTGGCGCAGCAGACCGCTGCCTTCAATGCCCAGGGCATCGACGACTCCACCCGCCATACCCTGCGCAGTGCGCAACACGGCACGGAAGCCGCCCAGCGCCTGGCGCAACTCGACCAAGAGGAGCGCGACTGGAATACCCGCCTCGACCAGTACCAGCAGGCGCGGAGCAGCACGCAGGATGCGGCCCGGCTGCAGCAGTTGCGCGGCCAGCTTTTCTCGCCCGAGGAGCAGTTGCGCATCGAAGGCGCGCTGGCCCTGCGCGCCCAGCCTGCCACGGCAGCCCAGTGACCGGCCACCCGGCCCCACTTGGATGGCGAACATGATGCGCCGCGCATGGTTTTGACAACGCGCAACTTTCCTGCAAATAACCCGCAGAACAGGCTTCAATACGCCTGAATGCTGAGGATCACTCTCCCTACAGTGCATGGCTTAGGTATGACCTGAATCAATTCACTGACGGAGACACCATGAACGCAGCACTGCCCGGGCAGGCACAGAACGAGATCGCCGCATGGGACAACCCCATGGGCACCGACGGCTTCGAATTCATCGAGTACGCCGCTCCCGACCCCGTAGCCATGGGCCGCGTGTTCGAGGGCATGGGCTTCAAGCCGGTGGCGAGGCACCGCCACAAGAACGTGCTGCTGTACCGCCAGGGCGGCATCAACTTCCTCATCAACGCCGAGCCCGACAGCTTTGCCCAGCGCTTCGCGCGCCTGCACGGCCCGAGCGTCTGCGCCATCGCGTTCCGCGTGCACGACGCCAAGGCGACCTACGAGCGCGCCGTATCGCTGGGTGCCTGGGGCTATGCCGGCAAAGCGGGGCCGGGCGAGCTGAACATCCCGGCCATCAAGGGCATCGGCGACAGCCTGATCTATTTCGTGGACCGCTGGCGCGGCAAGGGCGGCGCACAGCCCGGCGACATCGGCAACATAGGCTTCTTCGACGTGGACTTCGAGGCCCTGCCGGGGGTAAGCGCTGATGAAGCGCTACACCCCTTCGGCCACGGCCTGACCTACATCGACCACCTCACGCACAACGTGCACCGGGGCCGCATGGCCGAGTGGGCCGACTTCTACGAACGCCTGTTCAACTTCCGCGAGATCCGCTACTTCGACATCGAGGGCCAGGTGACAGGCGTCAAGAGCAAGGCCATGAGCAGCGCCTGCGGCAAGATCCGCATCCCGATCAACGATGAAGGCAAGGACAAG
>DMZZ01000279.1:0-3933 GCA_003484805.1 Comamonadaceae bacterium
GTCGAGTTCCGCGAAGAGCTGCCCAAGACGCCTGTGGGCAAGATCTTGCGCCGAGAACTGCGCGACAAGAAGTAAGCCGCGACGGGCGAAAGCCCCCGTGCGCCACAATACGGAGCGGCCTCGGCCGCTCTTTGTCTTTCTGGAACACCATGACCACCGCCATCCTCAGCGCCCTTCCCGAAGAACAGTCCGGCCTCGTCGGAAGCCTGGAACAGGCCCGCCGCGTGACGCACGCGGGGCGGGCCTTCTGGCAGGGGGTGTTGCACGGCAAACCGGTGGTGCTGGCGCTCTCGGGCATGGGCAAGGTGGCTGCAGCGACCACGGCCACGGTGCTGGTCGAGCGGTTTGGCGTGGCACGCATCGTCTTCACGGGTGTGGCGGGCGGGCTGGGGGACGGTGTGCGGGTGGGTGATGTGGTGGTGGCGCTGGACTATGTGCAGCACGACATGGATGTCTCGCCGCTGTTCCAGCGCTGGCATGTGCCCGGCTACGCAGGGGTGCGTCTACCGTGCGATGCCGGTTTGTCTGCTCATCTTTCAGGAGCTGTCAACGCTTGCCTGCAAAGCGCTGGGGGCCAGTTTTATGTCAATTCAGATGGTCGGCCGCCGCGGCTGCACCGGGGGCTGGTGGCCAGTGGTGACCAGTTCGTGACCAGCGCACAGGTGTCGCGCGCGCTGCGCGATCCCCTGGTGGCGGCGGGGCACGATGTTCTGGCCGTGGAAATGGAGGGCGCTGCCGTGGCCCAGGTGTGCCTGGACTATGGCGTGCCGTTCGCCGCAGTGCGCACCATCTCGGACCGGGCCGACGACGACGCGCATGTGGACTTCCCGGTGTTCATCCAGACCGTGGCCAGCCGCTACGCCGACCACATCGTGCGCCATTTGCTCAAATCGCTATGAAAACATAGCTATTGGCGCATGATGGGCGGGTGTTTGTTGCCAATATTGCTTGAATTTTCCTGAACTCTTGAAACAGGCACGGCCCAGACCAGCGACCGCCGCGCAAGGGCCGCCCCGCCGCGCTGAGCAAGGTCCCCCTTCCCGGCGAAACCGAGAGAAGGGGGAAGGCGCGCAGCGCCACAGGGGGTTGTCTTACTTCAACCAGCCGCGCCGACGGAAGTACCACATGGGCACCAGGGCGCTGCACACCATCAGGCCCAGGGCGAAGGGGTAGCCCAGCGTCCACTCCAGCTCGGGCATGAACTTGAAGTTCATGCCGTAGCTGCTGGCGATCAGTGTGGGCGGCAGTAGCGCCACGCTGGCCACCGAGAAGATCTTGATGATCTTGTTCTGGTTGATGTTGATGAAACCGACCGTGGCGTCCATCAGGAAGTTGATCTTGTCGAACAGGAAGGCCGTGTGGCTGTCGAGCGACTCGATATCGCGCAGGATCTGGCGCGCCTCCTCGAACTGCTCGGCGTTGAGCATCTTGCTGCGCATCATGAAGCTGACCGCGCGGCGTGTGTCCATCACGTTGCGGCGGATGCGGCCGTTCAAGTCTTCCTGGCGTGCAATGGCCGCCAGCACCTCGCCGGCACGGGCGTCAGTCACATCGCCGGCCAGCACCTGGGTGCTGACTTTCTCCAGATCGTCGTAAATACCTTCGAGCGTGTCGGCCGAATACTCCGCGTCGGCGTCAAAGAGCTTGAGAAGCACGTCCCGTGCATCTTCGATCAGACCCGGCGCCCTGCGTGCGCGCAGGCGCAGCAGACGGAACACCGGGATGTCCTCGTCGTGGATGGAGAACAGCACGCCCTTGCTGCGCAGGCTGGGGTTGATCAGGTTGAGGATAAAGGCCACGCGCACCGAACGCGGCTGGTCGTGGTCGTCGATGAGGAAGTCGCTGCGGATGTGCAGCTCGCCGTTGTCTTCTTCGTAGAAGCGGGCGGACTCTTCGATGTCCTCGTCCATCGCGTCTTCAGGGATGGACAGGCCGTAATACTGGGTGACCCAGCGCTTTTCGTCGAGCGTGGGCGATTCGAGGTCCACCCAGATGGGCTGGAAGCGCGAGAGCTCTTCCAGGGACTCGATTTCTTCCTGGACAAGGCGCCCATTGGCAAGCGTGAAGATGTTGAGCATGTGCTCACTCCCTGGTTGTGGTGGCCGGCAGAGGGGTGTGGGGCGCTTTCAGCCCCGGCGCAGGCCTGGGAGCTGAAAGCTATCGACTGGGATAGGCTTCCATGGAACGTTCTCCAAAAATCCGAACGGGGAATTATCGCACCGGCATGTGACGGCTGCATGGCGTGCGCTGCCCGCGCAGCGCCCGGGTTCAAGGGGCGGCAGGGGTGGAGCGTGCCAGGACCCGGGCGAGGCAGAGGTCGGCCCAGGCTGCGGGTTTGGCCTGGGGAGCGCGCAGCAGGTAAAGGGCGTCATAGGTGATGACGGCAGGCAGGCCCGCCACGCGGTGCGCCTGTCCGCGCAACTGGCCCAGGGGCTCGGTGCGGCCCAATACCGCGAGGGCCGCCGCACGGCCCATGAGGAGCAGCACCGAGGGCTTTACGGAGGCCAGCGCTTGGGCCAGCACTTCGTCGGGGGGGGCGGCATCGGTGCTGGGGCCGTGCGCGGCGGACAGGGCGCACAGAAATACCCGCGGATGCCGGTGCAGTTGCAGCGCGCGCAGCATGTTGCCCAACAAGCGCCCGGCCTCGCCCTCCAGGGGGTCTGTGTCCGCCAGGCCATCTGCGACGATGAGCCAGCCAGCGCCCAGGGCGGCGGGGGTGTGCTGTGGGTCGGCGCCGGGAAACAGTGCGCGGGGTGGGAGCAGCACACGGGCTGGCAGTGTCTGTCCATGGAGGGTTGCGGGCTGCACGGGCAGCATGGGCGGCGTTGGACGCAGGGGCTGCGGCGCCTTGATCGGAGCCGGGGCGGCGTGCGCTCTGACGGTGGGCGCGGGCTGGGGCGGTGTCCCATGGGTGGACGGCGTTGCGGCAGGTTCCTGTGCCATGGCACCGGGCCACCACAGGGGTACGCCCATCTCCTTGAGCATGGCGCGCTGGCGAGAATCGAGGTGCAGACTCATAGCGGACGGCTCATGACCACTGCGTCCTCGCGCTCGGTGCCGATGGCAGGGTAATAGCGCTTGCGCTCGCCCACGCGCCGGAAGCCATTGGCTTCATAGATGTGGCGGGCGCGCAGGTTGCTCGCGCGCACCTCCAGCCACAGCCATTGCGCGCCCTGGCCACGGGCCCACAGGGCCAGGGCATCGAGCAGCACATGCGCCCAGCCCTGGCGCTGAAAGGCGGGGGCCACGGTCAGGTTCAGCAAGTGGGCTTCGTCCACGCCCAGCATGGCGACAAAGTAACCCAGGATCTGCTCGTCGCCCATCAGCAACTGGATCTGGTAACCGCTTGCCATGGCATCGGTGAAATTACCGCGCGTCCAGGGGTGCGAGTAGGCCTGTTGCTCCACGGCCAGTACATCGTCCAGCCGGGCGAGCGACAGGGTCTCGAAACGTGCCGGAAGGCTGTCCAGGGGTTGGGCCGATGCGCTCATCCATGCACCTTTCAGCGGGCGGCGGCGGCTTGCGCGGCCGCACGTTCGGCCGTTGTCTGGGCGACCTTGTCGCGAATGTACAGCGGCTGGGCTGCTGCAGCCGTCACCGCATGGCCGGTGGCCAACAGGTGGGGTGCCAGGCGCAACAGGGCCACCCCCGTGGGCAATGCGCGCACATGCAGCGCACCGGGGGCCAGCCGCTCGCCATAGGCTGCCTGGGCATTGCCGGCCACGGTCCAGCCGGGGGGCACCTGCACAGCCTGGGGTGCGCTCAGGCCCAGATCGCCCACGCCGTGCCAGGCCCTGTCCTGCCATTGGTAGCGCGCTGCGTACACCTCGTCCATGCGGGCGTCCAGCACCGCCACCACATCGGTGCAGCCGTGCTGATGGCGCGCCTGTTCGGCCACGGCGGCCAGTGTGTCAATGGGGAGCACCGGAATGC